>CAZJUB010000008.1:0-22976 GCA_964549075.1 uncultured archaeon
ATACCTAAAACAAAAATTGTTCTCATTATATTTATTATTGCAAGTAACAGAAAAAACACACTAAAAACAATTCTTGGTATCATATCGTTATAATTTGAAACTCCTACTGATATAGCGGTTATCTCCCCCACCGAAGTTTCGAACAAACTTGTCAAAGAATTTTGAGGTTTAGAAATCAAGAGAATTTTATCCGCTAACCAACTAAATGGTAAGAAACCAACTAGAAATCCACTAACAAATATGGGAATTCCAGTAAAAGTGTATTTAACAGATTTTTGAAAAGCTGTTCTCTTATCTTGAGCAATGAATCTATCTCTTTTCCTCCACACCACATGAACAATTGTCAACCCACCTAACATAGCAAAAAATGAACCTATAAATGGGAGATATGGTTCAACAACAGATAGCCATGTTACACTTGGGAAGAATCTAGGTAACATATTAAATAAAAATAAGACAATAATTGTTCCAAGCGAAATAAGTATAACTTGAAGTAAGTAGAGTTTAAGAATAAAGTTAGGTTTATCTGGTAAATGTTCAAGCATTTCTCTTTTTCCCGTTAGTTGCATAAGCATCACATAATACAGCTATTTACCTAACTTGCTCTTAAGATTTTAAGAAATTTTGTTCAAGTCCAAAACAATATAAAAAACAAACAAAAAATCAAAGTGATACAAATGGATAATATGAAGGAGTTGCCATTAAAATTGGAACAAATAATAGAAAAGAGTCTTTGGGAAAACAAAACATTCGGACATTCAGGAACACATGTATTCAAACTAACTAAAAATCAAAAAACTATGTATCTAAAGATAAATCAGATTAGCTCAGAATTTAATCTTGAAAAAGAGAAAGTAATTCTTGAGTGGTTATCTGGAAAATTGCCTGTACCCTCAGTTATCTTCTTTGACATTAAGAATGAAACAGAATATCTTTTGATATCAGAAATACCAGGCAGATGTTCTCACACTTTTGAAAAAGATACTGAAAGAGTAAGAAATATTGAGATTTTAGCTGCTGGCCTTCAACAGATACACTCAATTGATATCAAGAATTGTCCATTAAATAACAATCCAGATATGCTACTACAACTAGCAAAATTACGATTGAAAAGTGGAGGAATTAATCCAAAACAATTTGATAATAGATGGCAAGATAAGAATCCGATGGAATTTTTAAATGAGGTTTTAAAACTCAAACCAACAAAATATGATCTGGTTTTCTCTCACGGAGACTACTGTCTTCCCAATGTACTAATAAATAATAAACAACTAGGTGGATTTATCGATTGGTCATATGGAGGCATAAATGATAGGTATTTTGATTTTGCTGCTGTTGCATGGAGTATTGGATATAATTATGGGGAGGAATATATTCTGTTATTCTTTGAGAAATATGGTTTAGATAATGTCGACTGGGACAGAATTAAATTTTTTCAGATGCTGAACGAATTTTTTCAACAATAAAAGTTTCAAGACAATTACATTTATTTGATACCTTGAAAATCTTTCATCATGAGTTTACGTTTTAACAGCTATCGGGCACCAGTTTATGGGAGAAGAGGGATAGTTGCATCTAGCCAACCTTTAGCCTCTGAAGCAGGAATGAGAATACTACAAAAAGGGGGGAATGCTGCTGATGCTGCTGTAGCTACAGCTGCAGCACTCAATGTAACTGAACCTTGTTCAACTGGAATAGGTGGAGATTGTTTCTGCTTATTCTTTAATAACGAAACAAAAAAAGTATCAGGTTTGAACGGAAGTGGGAGAGCGCCTAATGATCTTAATCTTGATGTTCTTAAAGATCAAGGAATCGTAGGTACATTACCTCCACTTAGCATTCACACAATTACGGTTCCAGGAGCTGCTGCTGGTTGGGTTGACACCATAATGAAGTTTGGAACTATGAAATTAGAAGAAATCCTACAACCGGCGATTGAACTTGCCGAAGGAGGATTTCCCGTATCACCTTTTACTGCCCTTGCTTGGAATAGGAGTGAAACTTTAATTAAGAAGGGCCCTTATGGAGAAGAGATTCTTATAAATGGTAGAGCTCCACAAGAAGGACAAATAATGAAAAATCCAACTCTCGCTCAAACTTTTAGAGCTTTAGCAGAGTATGGGAAAAGTGGTTTCTATGAGGGACGTATTGCTAATGCTATAATCGATTTAATCCAATCAATGGGAGGAGTTATGTCTTTGAATGATCTTAAAAATCATCATTCTACTTTTGACAATCCCATTTCAACCAACTACAGAGGTGTTGACGTATTTGAAATCCCTCCGAATGGACAAGGAATAACAGCATTAATTGGGCTTAATATTCTAGAAGAATTTGATATAACTAATATGAAACATTCATCTGTTGAACATCTACATGTCATGATTGAAGCCATGAGGATTGCATTTGCTGATACGAGATGGTATGTTGCAGATCCAGCAACAACAGAAGTACCTATTCAAAAGTTGATATCAAAATCATATGCAGAAGAAAGAAGAAAACTAATTAATCTCGCAAAAGCTACAGTTGATGTTCAGAAAGGTTCGCCTTTTGCTGGTTCTGATACAGCTTATTTCTCAGTTGTAGATGGAGAAGGTAATGCCTGTAGTTTCATTAATTCAAATTATATGGGATTTGGAACTGGATTAGTTCCTAAAGGTTGTGGATTCACTTTACAAAATAGAGGTGCGAATTTTACATTAAATCCTAATCATCCGAATGTTCTTGAACCAAACAAAAGACCATATCATACCATTATTCCTGGAATGGCAACTAAAGAAGGAGAGCTCTATGCTAGTTTTGGCGTAATGGGAGGTTTCAATCAACCTCAAGGACATGTACAAGTTATGTTAAATATGATAGATTTTGGAATGAATCCTCAAGAAGCACTGAATGCGCCAAGGTTCTGTATAAGAGATGGTACAGGTGGGGGAAAAGTTGCTTTAGAAGAAGGAATAGAAGTAGAAACAATGAGCACACTAAGTAGAATGGGTCATGAGATTATTCCTACTTCTGGCGTTGCAAGAAGTATATTTGGAAGAGGACAAATAATAACAAGAAATCCAAAAACTGGTGTCTTATGTGGGGGATCTAGCCCCCGAGCTGATGGACTTGCAATTGGTTGGTAAAAGTTAATGTGAGAAAATTAATGATTTTACTACTACAGGAACTACTTGACCTCCCACTTTAGGTTTATCGATATCAATAAAATCTCCTTCCTCAACATTTATTTCATCTACAGATATGATGTTCTCTCTAGCTTCAGTTTCTCTTTTCATTACGTTACCTACAGAATTACCAATATCTCTGTCGAAAATCATTATAATAGGGAGCGAGCTTTCAATAGTATTGGGAATTGCACTTACAACTCCTTTTACAAAAGTGGTTAAACCTGCATAGGAACCTCCAATTGCGCCTTTAAAAGAAAGTGCAACAGAGTGTTCTCCTTCAACCACATCAAAAAGGTTGAAACTTTTTAGTATAGCTTTTTTCACACTTTCAGATGTAATATTTTTAGTATCTAATTTGGGCTCTAATACAGGTATATTATGAATAGGGAGTATCTCAGTATCAGAAATATGAGTTGTTACTCCTGACACTTGTAAGGTATACTGTCCTGCCCCTATAACTGTAGCGCGTATCATTTCTTGTGGTTCATGTAATTGGATTTTCTGTGTTTTTACGATTTTCCTAATTTCTTCGCCAAGATATTTTCCCAAATCCCCAAATTCCTCATCGGTTTTATTGTAAATATATTCAGCGACACCACCTGAAAAAATCATCTCGTCAATTTTGCCTTCATACTCAATAGGATTAGTCATAAGAAGTTTTCGTGCTACTTCTGTTTTGATACTTTTATTCAGTACTTCAAACAAACTTTCCGCAAGAATCTTAGAAATAGTTTTCTTTTGATCTTCTGTGATAACCATATCATAATCAAATTTTACACCAATCTTTTCTTCTAAATTTCTTATCGGAGCTTCAATTCTAATAATTCTGTTCTCTCTATCAAAGGCTATTAATCGACCACCAACATTGACACATGCTGCATCTATTATATCGCCATCTTTAGCGATAGCGATATTAGAAGTACCGCCCCCTATATCTATATTAATAACTGTTTTCTTCGATTCTTTTGAATAAAGAGCTGCTCCAGAACCCATGGCAGCAATAACTGATTCAAAATTTGGACCAGCTGCAGCACACACAAATTTTCCTGCTTTGTGAGCAAGAGATTTAACTAATTCTTCAGCATTCTCTTTTTTCGCACTTTCACCTGTAATTATAACTGCGCCTGTATCAATATCATCAATGGAAACATTTGCTCTATTATATTCGTCTTTTATGAATTCAACTAGATTTAGATAATCGATGTTTGACCCATCAATTAGTGGAGTTAACATTATACGACTCTTATACAGAATTTCCCTTTCCGTTACTTCAAATTTAACACCTCTTTGTGTAAATACTTTCTCAAGTTTTAGTTTTGAAAAAATCAGATGAGATGTAGTGGTTCCAACATCAATTCCGCAGCTGGTCAATGTTAAAGTGTGTTCTTCAGTCATATTTAATCCTCAAAGCACTACAATCTTCAAAAAATCATACACTTAAAGCATTTTGGTTGAAGCATTTCTTTTAACGTAAGTTTTTCATCATGGAGAGAAAAGATTTAAAATGTTTATTGTAAAGAGCAAAATGAAACCATTATGGCATCCAATGGAACAAAAGTTAAAGAAAAAAGTATTCAGACAACAGAATTAGGTCCCAGAACACAAAAGGAAGTTTGGCGAGATTGGTCTCTAGCATCTTTAAAATATGTTTTTAAGAAGATAAACTCACCTTTTGGAATTTACCTTTTGAGTACTTGGTTCATCAGTTTTCTAATAATGGGAATAACAAATACTTTGAGAGGAGGAAAATTCTTTGAAGGACCAAGCTACTGGATAGATGTTTTTCTAACTTATGGTCTGAACAGTGGTCAAGATTCTACACTTCGATTTGTAGCAAAACCATTTTTAGTCTGGTTTTTTGCCCCAATGGTTGTACTGATACTTGGATGGGGATTGTTTCTCTTAGCAGATAGTGGTTTCTTAAGAAATGGTGCATTACCAGTTGCAGAGAGGGATTTTAACGAATTACAAAGATTCTTCAGCTATGATAATATTTGGGGACAAAAATTAATCAACCCAGCAAGACCTAAATGGACACAAACCTACATCTGGTTAGTTTTCATGCCTATTCTCCTCGGTGCTACGGTGTCAGGCTTTTACAATTTTATTGTGTTTAAGAAAATTAAGAAAACCAGATATCTTCCAAAAGCTGGAAAGTTCTTAACAGTAATTGCCATAAGTTGTCTGATTATAGGAGTTGAAATGGCTCTTATGACTGGGAATATAACCTTGGATTTTATTGGTTTATTCTATTCTTTGTTTGTGGATAGAACGCTTAACAAATTTATCATATATGGTACGCAATATACAATAGCAGGCGGTAAAGTACATCCAGGACAATACCACCCAATTGGAGTTGGTTTAACGATGTGGTTACTTTACATCGTTCCTTTCTTGGTAACCTATGGTATATTCTTGATAATTGGAAATCTTGATAATTTGTGGAAAAACAAAGATTTTGCTTATAGATGGGTTAAGAATTTCATTGTTTCAAGGAGAGAACCAGATCTTAGACTAGACTAATGTGAGAGTAAAAAAACTCTTATCATTTTTTATCTTTGTTAATAGTTGTTTGTTTAGAAAAATATGAGATAAAATAATTTTCTCAGATTTAGATAGATGAACAATTTTATTAGTGTTCAAAATAAGAGAGTATCGTTAAGAATGGCTACTACTTCGCAATCTCCTCAAGAAAATCTATCCATCAATGATGAAAACGAAGACATACCATTATTATTAGCTGAAGATGTTATCAAAATTTATCAAACAGGTAAAATTGAAACACAAGCTCTTAGAGGTGTATCTTTTAAGGTTTATCCAAGAGAGAAAGTGTTTCTTATTGGACCAAGTGGTTCTGGTAAAACTACACTAGTAAATACAGTCGCTGGGATAATAAAACCAACATCTGGCAAAGTATTTTGGAAAGACTTGTCTAAAGACATTACAAAATCTACACTGGAGGAGATAATTAAAGCAAGACGTTCTTTCGCTGGTGTGATATTCCAAGATAGTAGATTACTTTCACATTTGACTGTAAAGGAGAACATTGAACTAGCAGGTCATTATGCTGGAATTAATCCAAAGGTAATAAAACAAAGAACTGATTTTCTTCTAAGATTTCTAAATATATGGGAAAAACGCGATAAAAGAGAAGATACTTTATCTGGTGGGGAGAAAAAACGTGCAGCAATCGCCACATCATTAATCACTAATCCACGTATTTTAATTGGTGACGAACCTACAGGAGATTTAGACATTGTAACAGCAGAAAACATACTTGATCTATTTGACAGGATCAATAAGGAACTTGGTATTGCTCTCTGTATTGTAACTCATTCTCAACAAGTAGCTTCTAGAGCAGATAGAATACTGGAGTTGCGTGATGGTATAATTATAGGTCGTCATGGCAAGGAGATAGTTCTGAGAAATCTTGAGGAAAGCAGATTACTGGAAATCGACAGACAAGATAGGATTGCAATACCTAAATCTATCTTAAATGTGGTTAATGATCCTAAACATTTTGCTATTTCGACAAAAGGCAAAAATATAATTCTTACTCCTGTCTTTGACCCAAACCTTTACAATAATGGACAAGAAGTTGTAACTTGCGCAATGTGCGGAAGAAGAGTAAGTCCGACTGCAAAATTCTGCCCATATTGCTCCGAAACGATTACTCACACAAAGGGTACAAAATGAATCAGGTAAAGAAACCTTGGCTTGAAAAAGAAGTTGAAGAAATTGTACAAGACGGAGATAAAGAAAGTACAACTCAAATCATTAAAGTAAATTGGAGTAGAATAATACTTCTTGGATTCCTATCATCTGTAGTATTTGTTTTAATAAATGTGTTTATATTTTTGATTTTCTACTTTGGTTTTGGTTCCGAAACCTTAGTTATCTTATATTTTATGCAGTATTTCTTCTTTGGTGAAGCAGGATTAGTAATCTTCATAGGAGCTTGTCTTGGTAATTTTGGTCAATCAGCTTTTATCTCAAATCTCAAAGAACGATTCATCGGCTCAGATCCTTTGACACAAGATAGTTTTAGAGAAGCTACTTTCAATTCATTTACTTATTATTTAGGTGGTATATTTTTACTATTTTATGGTTTGGTTCTCTTTGGAATTATAAGATTAATTGTCTTACTACCTTCATAAAAAATGCAGTAAAAATTCTGTTTTAATTTTGTAAATTTTATTCAAAAGGCATGCAGCTTTTAAAATTTCAACTTGAGAAAATAGAAACAAATTCAGTCCAATTATTAGAATGATAAAAAGCGCCCTAATTATTAAAATCAACACCCAAAACACTTATTAACATGTGACACCACTTTTTTCTTGCTTCCACTAGCATGCAAAACATATGGTGGAATTTTGAAAAGGTGAATAAAATAATGAACAAAAAAGCACTTTTAGGCGCAAGCCTACTATTTCTGTTTGCTTTATCAGCTTTCATTGGGCAAGTACAAGCCCAAGATACTGAAGTAGCAGAAGTATTTTCATTGAACTTACTATCACCAAACACAAGTGCCGCAAGAAATCAATGGTCACTACTTATGGAAAATCAATTACCAAAAATTGGTATTGGTGTAGACTTCCATGAATCCACTGGATGGGGAAACATTGGTCCAAGAACCTGGTCCTATCCTTTGATTGACTATGATTATATTCCAACATACGCAGAGGGTGGTTTCGATATACTCTTTGTAGGTTGGTCTTGGGGACTTGATTGGGATCCAACTGGTCTTTTTGACTCAGGAAGTATAGTTCCTTATGGAGATAACTTCTATCAATACATCAACCCAACTTATGACGGGTTACTGAACGACTATCTAACTGAATTAGATCAAGAACAACAGATTCTTTATGGACAACAACTGCAACAAATCCTCTATGAAGATTTACCAAACATTGTCCTAGTCTATCCAAAATCCCTCTTTGGTTTCAAGGAAGGACTGACTGGAATTGATCCTCTTCTATTAGGAGCTGGTGTACCACGATATGAATTCTGGGATGATCCAGAAGATCATATAATCAAATATGCTATTCCTGCAAATCTTGCAGAATGGAACACATATGTCCAAGAATCATTCTATGATACTTTATGGATGCAAGGAGTTTATGGTGCTCTATATCAGAGACAACAAGATTCTCACATATATGAGCCTCAGATTGCTGCAGATTTACCAACTTATACAGATGATTTGATGAGTATGTCTGTAGATATCGACCCCTCAGCTACTTTCAGCAATGGAGATCCAGTACTCGCTGAAGATGTTGTATATTCATTACATCTACACATGACACCAGCAGTAGGTTCTTCAAGCTACAGTTACTTCAACACATGGTTTGCCTCAAATGCATCTGTTTATGCAGCTGATACAGACACAGTTTGCTTCAACATGACAGATGTTAATGCTTTTGCACTAGGAACAATTTCCTACTCAATTATCGACAAAAGCACTGTTGAACCATTAATCTCCTCATACGGTTACAGTATCTTCAATGAAGTACCTCTAACTGGTAATGTAGGTGATGGTTTAGTAATGTCCTGTGGTCCTTTCATGTTAGATGACTTTGATTCTGTTAGTAGTACAGTAACACTTGTACCAAATCCAGAATATGGAGGAACCGCTCCTTCACTTACTCAATGGATTTTAACATACATATCGGGTAAAGATACAGCTGTCTCTTCATTGATTGCTGGAGATGTTGATATTACTGATGGACAATACTTCCCACAGATAGCAGACTTCACTCCATCAGGTGTAGAAGGTGTTCTAGTTAGTGACCCATCTGATCAAGAAATGGCATTGAACATGAGACATCCTGTCTTTGGTACCGGTGAATTGACACCCGTAGGAACTCCTGAAGCCGCTAAAGATGTAAGAAAAGCTATCAGCCACGCTGTTCCTCGTGATATCATCGTATCCCAAATCCTTGAAGGACTTGGTGATCCAGGTGTAACAGTCTGTCCAAACGTAGCAGTATGTTTTGATTCATCACTACAACCATACGCTTATGACATTGATACAGCTCTTGACTTTATGGAATTAGCCGGATTTGATGTAAGAGTATCTGCAACTGGAATATCAGGATTGATTTTCTTATCATTCCTAGGTCTTGCTTCAGTACTAGCATTCAGAAGATTTAGAAAATAAAGAGTTTAACTCTTTACTTTTTTTCTTTTTATTTTTCTTAGAAGAGGGAAGAGTCTATATTTTAATCAAACAATCTTAAAACTGTTTTACAATATGGACATCTTTCATAATTCTTTATCCAAGTAACTAAATGATCAAAGTGGAACAAATGCTCACAAACAGGACATTCAATTGCATTCTCATATACAGGTTGAAAACACACCATACATTTCAATGAATCTTCTTCAGATTCTGTGATTTTCTTTCCTGTTACTAGTACTTTTTTCATCACTTTCGCTATCTTTGAAATATTCTCAGCTACAACTGTAATCTCTTTTAACCTAGGTTTTGTTTCTATTGTTTCTTGAGATATAACTACTGCACTTTTTTGCAAATAGTCAATATATTCTCCTAGTACTTTCTTATCAATTTGAGGATCACCAATTACAACTAATTTCTTTTTAGCTCTGGTAATTGCAACATTCAATCTTCTCGGATCAGAGAAACCTCTACTACCTTCAGAGATATTTTCAGTTAATGAAAGAAGAATAAATTCCCGATCACTTCCTTGAAATCGATCTACTGTATCAACAACTGTCTTTGGTGGCAATGAACGTCGTAGTTCCCCTACTTGACCTCTATAAGGGCAAATAACGCCTATTTGATCTGATTTCAATCCTAATTCCATAAATTTTTTTATTATTTCACTTGCAGTCTTAGCTTCTGCTAAATTTATTTTATTTTCAGGATTGAAAATACCACTAATTGGAATATAAACGAGAGGAGTTTTTGGATCATAAATTTTAGAGTGTTTAAAATTAACATATTCACCAGTGAAGTTTGCTAACTCTGTTAAATTCTGAAAACGGACCAAATCATCAAAGGATTCAAGTTTATTCTTATAAAAAACCTGATTTGAGAACTCCATTAGTTTCTCGTTCATCCTGAATTGATGAGTAAGAAGATGAATTGAATCTGGCGAATTATCAGCTAATCTTTCAAATAATGAAACACCCATACCTTCTTTTTGAGCTTTAGGACTTTGAACTACTGGAGGGAGTTGTTTATGATCTCCAACGAGGATAAATCTATTCCCTTCAAGTAAAGCAGACAAAACAGTAGGTTCAGTCATTTGGCTAGCTTCGTCTACTATAATTGTTCGAACTCCTAATCGTTCATAAACAGGATTAGAAATAGTAGAGGTTGTAGCAACAATTATCGAAAAACCAGTTATTATTTCCTTTGCTGATTTCTCTGGATTTTGTTTTTTATATTCAGGTAAGGTATAATCTTTTAATTCAGGTTGAATAGCATGTGGAGAACCCAATCTTATGAATTGTTTAAATTGATTATCAAGAAGATATTTGCACATGTTGTCTACTGCTCTATTTGTAAAAGCAGTAAGTAACACTTTATCCCCTTTTTTAGCTAATTCAATAGCTGCTTTTGCTATTACATAGGTTTTACCTGTTCCAGCGGGACCTTGAATTAAACAATAATTTTCTGTACCTAAAATTTTACTAACTGCTTCATTTTGGACGGGATTTGTGAGAATATATTTTCCTTCTACAGGTTTTATAATCGATTTCTCCCCTTTTACAACTAATTCTCTAAAAGTATTTTTTCTGAAGATGATATTATAAAGCCCTCTTTGTTGACGTCTAAAGCCAACATCAATTGAATATAGATCTATAACAGAAACGGAGCCTTGAATGGATCTAGTTTCGACTTCTACAGAGGTTTCAGAAATATTAGAGATTACTCCCGTACTGACAAAACCTTGAACAAGTTGTCCATCACTTAGGATAACAATGTCTCCCTCTCGTATTTCACTATTATTCTCACAAGAGAAAAGTAATCTGGTTTTAATACCGTCACTGATTTCATTCTCAAGTTTTAAATTTTTGATAGCTTTTCCTTTTGAAACCCTCTGATCTACGGAAAGTTTCCATAAGTCGGTAAGATTTTGCGATGATTCAGACTTCTCTGAATAAATCCAATTTGAGAATTTACGAAAATATTCTTGATGTTCGTTGGGAAGAGCTTTCTTGCTGCATAAGGTTTCATGAGGACATGTTGAACATCTTCGTTCTTGATACAATCCAGCACATAATGCAGCACAGAAGAATTTGACTGAACATTTTTCACATTTCTTTATTTGAGATTCAGGAAGAATTGGTGGTACATAACCTAGATTAGATATACGATAAGCTATATTCCTTTTTTCCATCCCAAATCGTAAAAGTCCCCAACTTGGACTTGCTGTTTTTAAAATAACTTCATTTGTACCAACATAAATAACAGTTCCATCTTGTTGTTGAGTATTATCGATTTTAGATTGGATGCCATAATTATACAATGAAACTTGAAGTAAATCAGAAAAGCGTATCTCTTTCTCTTCAGAAACTTTTGCTGTTTTCAACTCGTAAATTGTGTTCTCATCAAAAAGATCGATCCTACCACGTATTCCGAAATAAGGAGAAAGAAATAGCATCTCAGGTAAAGTATCAGAACCCAAGGTAGAAACAAAAGAATCTAGACTCTCAGTCATCTTCCTAACATCTTGATAGACTGTTTCTTTGTTATATCCATGATATTCGTATTGCAACGAGAATGAATCTAATACTTGAGGTAAAACATCCGAAGGTTTAGATTTGGTTGCAACCGCTAATCCTAAACTGTCATGAACGATAGAACCTCTAATCGCTATGTAAGGAGAGGGAGTTTCTCCAATGATTTCGTTGAGATAATAACTTCGAGGACAATAAGAAACACTATTTATTGACGTCGCATTTAGTAAGACATCTGGATCGACAACGACAATAGACTGTTTTCCAGCTGAAAAATATGTTGAATCATCCTCAGTTATTTTATCTACATTAAAGATTTTCAAAGGAGTAAAAGCAGGTAGATAGTCAACAATATCATTCCAAGGAGACCATAAATTAACGATAAAATGAGTTTTATTTACATCGACAAGAATTGTCGAAAGAGGATTATCTCCGTCTTTTGATGAAACGAATTTGAGAAAAACACAATCTAGATTCTGCATGGTCAATAGATTATCTGGAAAATGATAAATAAACATGTGGGTAAAATATAGCCATCTTAAAGATTAAATCTAAAAAAATGAAAAAATGAAGTTTTTCTTTTTTCTTTTAGATAAGGAAATAATGGAGCTAACATCTACTATAGTGGTAGTAACGAGAAAATCTCTAGTAATGAGAGAGATTGCTATTGTTAGCTCCAATAATATAAATGGTTTTGACTTTTAAAACTACAAAAAAATAATTAGAAAAAGAGATGTTGTCCTATTCAAAATCTATACATTCGTTAGGACATTCATCTATACAAAGACCACAATCTGTACAATCTTCTTTTCTTGTTGTTACTGCTACATCTTCTAGGTCATATACATTTTCTGGACAGATATCAATGCATGCACCACAAGCAATACAACAATCAGCATCTACTACTGTTGGCATTCTGTTAATTCACCTAGGTATTTGATTTTTCTTTTTTTACTTCTCCTTTTAAACTCTTCTCTCCCTACCTACTCTATCTTCTATAGCTAATATAAGTGCCAAAAATTTCAGTTTTTATGAATGAAAAATAGAGTCTATGCCTCTTTTTATTGCTCTCTACTTTTATTCCAATTATTCTTTTCTTCATTCGTTTTCTCTGATGTACCAATTGTTTATTCTAAAATATCTAAAATCAGTTAGCCATTTGAGTTAATTTCTGATCCTGAAGATTCTTTCTCTATCTTTTGTTCTGAAATGACCTTCCAACTTATAAATCCATCTCTTGAAAATGTAACTGCTACCAACAGTAATTCAAGAATCTTTTTCCTCAATATATCTGCAGAACTACTAAAAGAGAACATTAGTGTCAGTATTGACACAACAGGATATGGCATTGTCACATCTATGGATATTGTTTCAGGAACAATTAACATTACAGAAGCAACATGTATTTTTTTCCACAAATCGAATCTTTCTGGTTTTCCATTAGGAAATTATTCACTTTCTTATCCATTACTTAGAAATGGTAATTTCATCTTCCACCCTTACAAACTATATATGGAGGTTACAAATGATTACGTCCACATATTTCAAGAAGATCAAAGTTTTGATATTACTATTTATAACGATACTGGAGTCTCTGAAACTTCGGATTTGTTCGCGACTCTCCCTTTTTCATTATTTTTAGATTTTATACTACTAGCTACACTTAGTTTCCTCAATAAGAAAAAAAGAAAAAGATGATAAATAATTTTTTCAAATTATTTTACTTGTGTTGACCTTCCTCTTGCAAAATCAGCTATGACTATATAAGAGACTAATTTTGCAAATTCTGTTGAACTACTTAATATTCCCACCACTTGTTGTGTTGCTTCATCAGTTGCTGCTATAAGAACCTCTTCATTTTCTCTTTCTACACCAATAAATTGTGGTAATTCAACTCCTGTTCCCACATCTCTGAACTTTCTTACTTCTACATTTGCCTCAGCTGCATAAGCTGAATCTATCCAATCTCGGTTTATCTGTTCATCTAGATTTGTCACGATGGTAACTCTCACTGTTGAAGGTAAGGATTTCACTGCATCTAGTGGAACATATTGAGGTTTTGGAGACATAATAGTTACACTTCGTTTTGCATCTCTTACTATTCGATCAATATGGCTTATTGTTGCATCAAGCCCTATAATAGAAGTTGTTTCCACCTTCGGAACTGGTGATTCTTTTGTTGTTGCTTCTAAAGTTCTGAAATCGTTTTTGAGTTTCATTGTTAGAGTTGATAAAGAATTAGCAGTATCATTATATTTTCCACCTGTTTCTTCTAAGAAACTTGTTGCTGCATTCACTTCCTCATTTATCTCTCCAGAGACGAGTTCTTTACTTTCACTAATTTGCTTTTTGGAGGAGTTAACTAAATCATTTGTCACTTGCAAAGATGATTCAAGTGTTTGATTGAGATAGTTACTTAAATCAGAAGCAATTGTAGCAGTTGTTGCTCCTATCATGTTGATTGATTCTTGGTATTTCTCGTTTATCTTTGCCTCATTCTCTTGTGTTAATGTTTCAATTTGATTCGACAAATTCGACCATTTTTCTTTCAACCCATCTGTCTCGGATCCTAATGTTTGTCGTATATTATCATTAAGCTGCTCAGAGACTTCTCTGAATAGTTGAATATGCTCATTCATACTATCAAAAATAGAAGTTGTGATTCCATTGAATTGGTCTGTTAAAGATTTTTTGAATGAACTCAATCTCATTCTTGCTGTTTCTTGGATTTCAGCTATCTTTTCATTATAATTCTTTATTGTTTCATCATAATGTGTTTCGAGTTTCTGAGCAAACATGTCGCGTTCGCTTACTAGATTATTTCTTTGGGTTTGTTCACTATTTTGCAAATTTGTAAATTTCAGGTTCATATCTCCCTTAATTTGAGAGATAGTTCCAGAAATAGCCTGATTTCTTTGTTGTTCAAATTCTTCTGATAAATTCGTCTTGATTTCTGATACTTTCTCATTCAAAGAGTTGATTGCCTCTTGAACTTGAAGAGAGAGTTCTTCTACCTTTCTATTCAGAATCATTTCTAGAGAAGTATTTAATTCTCCGAGAGAACCCGTTACAGTCTCAGTTAAACCATCTATTGTTGCTTCTGCGCTTCTAACGGTCCCAGTCGAAAAGCTGACATATTTTTCTGTTTGGTCTCTATTAAAAGTTCTAACATCTAATTTTGTTGTATCAATATTTTGTTTAATAACTTCTGTAATTTCATTAAGATGATTCAAGTAATTTTCTTCAAGCATATCAATTTTTGGAGTTAAGGTTTGAGAGATCTCATTGATCTTTTCTTTGTGTTGTCTAGTATTTTGATCAACATTTGATATGGAAGATATTATAGCTTCAGAATTTGAAGATATGATGCTTTCTAAACTTGTATCAACGGACATTTTTGCAGCAGACAAAATATCTAGATTGTCATGTGAGACTTCGTTAATAGAGTCTCCAATGAATTGTTTTTGCTCCTTTTGTATATCTGAGAGTTTTTCTTTTATTATGTTGGACTTGCTTTCTAGATTTTCTCTTCTTTGATTAGTAAGAGTTTGAAGATTAGCTGAAATGCTGGAGTACTGTTGGTCTAGCTCTTCTTCCTTTTGCACTAATGAAGAATTGAGCCGATTTAAAATGGTAGTCCTTAACTGATTGAATTCAGCCTTTTTATTTTGAACAAATGAATTAGTACCATCTAAATTCTCTTTGATACTAGTATTGATTTGGTCACTTGTTTCAGCGAGATATTCTAAAGGAATTCTAACAAAATATTTTCTCACATAACCCTCTGAAACACCTACAGCACCTTTAGCAGCAAGTGAATTCAGAGCACCTTCTACTTTGGAAAAATGAAGCTTACCATGTTCAGCAATTTCAAATGCTGTTAGCTGTCCTGTTCCTAGAAGTAATGAATAAACTTGTTTTTCCTCTGGACTTAATTGTAATCTTTCTATAAATGACATAATTACACCTTGATTCTTCAAAGTTCAATGTCTCAATCCGAAATATTAAGCTTTCTTCTAGTGCAATTTAGCATGATCATATCAATAAAATTTTTAACAATCTCTTCCTTGTACTTTTTGTGATATAGATGGAAGATTATGAGATAGTCTCTTGGGATCAAAGCTACCAAATGACATTTTATTTATTTGAGAAAATAACTAAAGATAAATTCTTTCCTGATGTAATAGTTGGCATTGCAAGAGGGGGTTGGATTCCCGCGAGATTACTAGCAGATTTTTATGGAAACAGAAGAACTGCCAATATCAAAATTGAATTTTATGATAATACATCTAGAGCTTCTGAAAATCCGATAATCACTCAAGAAATTTCTGAGGGAGTAGAAGGAAAAGCTGTGTTAATAGTTGATGATGTTGCAGACACTGGAAAAAGTCTTCTTGCAGCTGTCGAACATATTAAAGAAATGGGTGCAAAAAAAATCAAAACAGCAACATTATATTATAAAAAACACAGTGCTATTAAACCAGATTACTATATTAAAGAAACTGAATCATGGATAGTCTATCCATGGGAATATGGTGAATTTGCTGCATTTCAGTTTAAAACTAATAGCAATAAAATGTCCTGCGAAGAAATAAAAAAGAAACTAAAAGACATAGGAATACCTCCATCACTAGTTGATACCTATTTCTCTTTGGTTTTATCAGATAAAAAATTAAAAGAGATGACTAACAGTGAATAATAAAAACACAAGTAATGATGATATTGAGTTACCTAATGATGTAATTGATAGAGTTAATGTAGGTGTGGTTGCAGTGTCTCTAAGTTTGTATGAAGAAGGAATGAGCTTAGATGAGTTAATAGAGGTTACTGGAATTAGAAAGAAAGATGTACTAAAGAGTCTAGAATTTCTTATTCAAAATAGAATGGTAAGAAAAAAGGCTGGTTCTAATGGGTATGTAGTTTCAAATTTTAAGAAGATGTTACAATTTCTCCTCTCTTCTGGACTTATGTTTCCACTCGGAGAACAGATATCAAGAACAAAAGAAGACAAGTAAAAAGCTATTTCTTTTTAATAAAACTCTCTAAAGAAGATTGAGATTTTTTCTTTGAATCTTTCTTTTGAGTTTTATCCTCTTCAGGAATTATCTTCTGTTCCTCTTGTTTTTTGGTTGGAGGAGGAGATTTTTTTATGTGAGCACTTTTTTTCTTCTCTGCAAATTCATTGTAAAACAAAATACTTTTTTCTGCTTTTTTTGCTTTTTCCATCCAATTCTCTGCCATAAGAACATAAGCTTCTTCTGCATATTCTTTGATTTTCTTTATCAACCTACTTGATCCTTCAGTGAGAAAATCCAGATCATCATCACTATATTGGAACCAAGTAGCAAGTCCTCCAGCCATTTTTGGATCTGTATTGAAGATTATTCGAATGAAAGGATAATATTCAGTCTGAAATTCTTTATTTGAGCAATGTAATCTTCTGGTACTCTTTTCAGCTAAATTCTTGATACTTGCATTTTTTCTCCTTAATCTTGCCATTAGTGACCAATAACTAGGAAAACCATATTTAGTAAATTTGAAAGAAGAAGATTTAACCAACCCAACAGAGGAAATGAATGTAAAAAAGTATTTTAGAAATTTCCAATCTTGTTTAATGTAACATTGTGATAAATAGAAATCTGCTAAAGCGATTAATTCGTACATATTGAATTGCTCTGAAGAATTCTCAGATTGCTTCCAAGCGTGTTCATACACATAAGTCAGTAATTCCCTATAATCTACATCTACCCCATCCAAAGCGGCTTTTGCTTCATCAAAATTTTTTACTTGGAAAATCCTGTTTAAAGCATCATCAAGATTGTGTTGCTGGTTTCTTGGAGCAAATCTCGTCTTTGTATTCAATGTTCCAAAAGCTGCTCCTTCTAGATCATTTATTGCTGATCTAGCATCTCCACCACAATTTTTAGTTATTGCAATAAGAGTTTCCTCATCAATCTTCAAACCTTCTTTTTCAGTAATTTTTTCTAGAAGCAATAGAATTTCATCTTCTTTTAACCGATGAAATTCAATAACCTTCATGCTTTTTTTCGCAGATTTCAATGAGTCTGCTGAAGGATCATTTGCTGTACAAATTATGGGGATTTTAGTAGAAGTGACAGCTTTTCCGAGGGCACTCCCCCCACCCCTATCTTCATTTCCAAATAAACCATCAGCCTCATCTACCAAAATTAATTTTCGAACTTTAGCTCCTTGGAGAACAGTTCCTTCAGTAGATGATTTACCTACAAGCAATTCTACAGCTTTTTTGTTTCTCTTGTCACTTGCATTAACTTCAACAAATTCGTATTTGTATTTTTTAATTAAATAATGTACTACACTTGTCTTTCCAACACCAGCAGGACCTGCGAGTAAAGCGACTTTCTTTCTCTGTTGATTCCATGTCCTCAGCCATTTTTCCAGTTCTTGAACAGAATCTCTATTACCAACAAAATCAACTAAATACTCAGGACGATATTTCTCTACCCAAGGAATTGCCAAGGTTTGACTAGTCATAAAGTTCAAATGAGTTATAATTTTTCAATATAAAAAACATGTGTATTTAATACAAGAAAGATGAAATAGAGGGTTACCTCTAGCTTTCTTCTGTATCTTCATCTTTAGTTTTGGTTGAGTCATCCTCTTTTATCTTTATTTTTGTAAAAAGCATTTTACCTAATATACCACCGATAATACCACCAGCTAAGCCTAGTACTGGTATAACAAAGAAAGATCCTAAAACCATAGGTGCGAAGAAATTAATAATAAATATTAAGAATCCTCCAGTGGGATCTTCTACTAAGGAAGCAGAAATTGTTGCAAATAAGAAACTGAGCAATAGATAGGAAAATACTGATGACCACAATCCTGACCTTAATCCACCTCTAGATGCTAAACCACCAGCAAAAGAACCAATTAACCAAATACCTAAAATAAGAATAAATGCTCCAACACCTACCATGTCTTTTATTTCTCCAGTTACGCCAACTACCGGTAACACTTTGAAGTTTAGAAATATACTTGGATTGAGAAGCATAAGTAATATAATCCAGAAGTGTCCTCCAGCACCATAATTATCCTGAAAAGTAGTATTTAGATTTGTTAAAGCCACAAATTTTGGGTCGTAAAAGGTTGGCCATAGAAGAAGCATCAATACGACTACAACAACAAAGCAAGTTACAAATCCTATTAGAGTTTTATATATACGTTTGAAGAATAACATATCAATCAAAAAAGATATGGTAAACGAAATATTTAGAGTTTTGCTTTTAAATTCCGAAGAAAGTTTGGTTTTTAAAAGAGAAGTGAGAGACAAGTTAACGAAGCTTGACATTTTTCAAACTCACTCATATTTAGAGATACCACTTCAAAACCAGCATCTTTTACTATTTCTTGGGCATATTCATATTTATCAGACATAATTACAGTATCATTTACAGACAAACAGTTAATTGAGTAATATTCTTCTTTTGGAATTATAAGTAAGCGAAAATTACTAATTAAAGGGTGATTCTCATACTCTTTTGAAGTAATTAATGTGTTTTTATCAAGATATTTCATATAGCTTTTTAGATGAACAATATTAGGATTTTCGATGGTATCTACCTGAACTTTTAACCAATCCCTCATTTGTTCAACTCCTAACTTGTTTGTTCTTTGAGATATTCCACAAATTAAACGGGTTGGTAAATGTACTACATCACCTCCTTCTATAGTTGCAGGTTTAATAGCCTTTGAAATCTTAAAATATTGCTTTAAAACCAGTTCAACATCTTCTTCTTCTCCCCGACGACTTTCAATCCCCATTCGTGTAATAAAAGCTTTATCTGCATAGATTACAGCATTATCTTCAACAAAACAAGCATCTGGATATTCATCCTTAGGTGGTAATTCTATTAAATCAAGTCCTAATTCTTTCAAAATAGTACAGTATTCTTTATGTTGTCTAAAAGCAAGTTCAAGACTTACCGTGTGTCCTAGAGGATGGGAAGTTACACATTTCATATAACTTTTACTGGGTTTTCGAACCAATGCTTTTCCTGCTTTCATAAGTATCTGTTCTTAGATATAGGAATGAGTTTAAATATTTCTCCCCTATACACTGAATCATGGTTTTAATTGGGCAAACTATTCAAACTTACAAAGGTTTAGAATGCGAGCATGTTATTAAATTTGCTAAAACACTAGGAATAGAATCCGGGGAGATTAATCCTCAAGGAGTAAATCTAAAAAATGTCAACCAAATAATTGATGTCCTTAACGGTATGAAAACTACTTTCCATCTCCCTGTTGCGGAAATAGATGGATTTGATTTTTCATTTACTGAAAGTAAGAAGGAAATTGATGGTGTAATTAAGCTTCTCAATAATTATGGTGAAAAATTGAATGTTATTCTAGCTGTATTTCATCCAGTTGAAATCCATGGTGATTACGAAACTTTAGTGAAGAACTTGAAAGAGCTTAAAATACCTCTTGTTGTAGAAAACATTTTTCATATGTCTGATGAAGACTTCATTGAATACTATAAAAAACTCAAAGAAGAACTAGGTTCTCAGTTAAAAGGTTGGTTATTTGATGTTGCACATTCTTATCTATTAAATGGTACAGATAGTTACATGGATTTGTTGGATAAGATGCCTTTTGATGAATTAGAAGAGATTCATCTATCGGATTGTACTGAAAGGGAAGATTCACACTATTCTTTTGGAGCTGGGGTGCTTCCTGTTGATAAAATCCTTAAAGAGATTAAACATAGAGGATTTAGAAAGATAATTGTTAATGAGATTAGTGCTTACCCAAGCATTTGGAGTACTGTTGATTCGTATCAAAAAGTTGCAAGATTTTTCAAAAAAGGTTTGTTTGTTAAAGTTGCTTTTCGAAAATTGTTAATGAAACCATTAATTCAGAGTAAACTGAAAAAAGCTGGTATTAGTTAAGCAAGCCTATTATAGGTCAAGGTTTCTTTGTGTTATCAATATACTCTAAAAGCTGTTCGGATAGATTTATCCACTTCAGAAAAGAATTTGATGCTGCTCTAGCAGAAACAGAGTCAGCAGCTTCTATGTTAACAATTAGATTTGAATTTTCGAGCTCAATTGTTGTTGTTGCTCTTTCATTTGGATCATAATTTGATTCAAGCATTAAAGAATCGTAGATTTGCTTTGAAATGTTCTCATTTTTAAAATCAAATTTCATCGAGATTTTAATTTTATTAATTACCATATTTTCCATTCTTATCATCCTAATCAAAAACAGAGTCTTCAACTTCTCTGTCCACTGTTCGTAATTTGATTCTTGGACCAATTTGACTGTTTTCTTTGTCTAGAAACTCCACAAAAATTAATCCTTCATCTTTATCTAAGTAATCAGCATATACAGTTACATATTCACTTTTTTCTAGTTTATCTATAGAAACATTTGATATTCCCAAAAATCTTTTAAGAATTTCTTCATCTTTTTGATTATTCAATGTCGAAATCATTATAGAATAAGAAGGTCTCTTTCTTTTTCTATCATCACTACAATAATCTCGAAAAAGGCTTAAACCTCTGATCTTTATTGCATAAGGAAGCTCACTTATTTTGGATGATAGATCGAAGAATCTAATAAAGTTTGGATTACCTTTTACAGAATTAATAATTACTGCAGTTCCTATACCTTGATTTTTCATTGAATTTAATCCATAATTTAAAGAAGTTGAACCTCTTACAATCCGTTTGGATTGTGGTACGACAGAAACTAAATCATGAATAAATGATCTTGTCTTCTTTGATGGATCACGAGATGTAGTATAACCTATTTTATTCATTAAAAGAAGATAACCTATGAATTTTAAAATGTAAGCATTCAAAACAAAAAGAAAAATAAAGAATGAAGAGGTTATTGTTCTTCCTTTAATCCTTCAGAAATACGAGTAACTCTTCGATTGATACTTCTTCCAGCACTTGTATTAGGTTCCCATGCGCCACCTGCAATTTTCTCACCGCATTTAGTGCATTCCCAAATACCTAAACCAGTTCTTTTTAGAGTTTTCATAAAACAAACAGGACACTTATAAGCTACTTTACTTTTTTCTTCAATTTGTCTAACTCGTTTTCTTACTGTACTACCATATCTAGTGCCATATCTACCTGTTGTTCCTACTTTTTTTGTTTTTGGCATTAATTACACCTCTTCTTACTTCGAAATCGCTTTCATCAGCTCTTTCCTTAAACTTTTCGATACATTCAAACATTCTCGTACTTGAGTTTTAACTTCTTCAGGAGTATATATACCTAATTTACCTTTCTGCATTGAAACTATTCGATCTTGTTCATCAAAACCAAATGTAATTCTTGCATCACTAATCTGATCTTCTTTGAGGTTTGGATCAAAAATATTGTATTCACCTATTTTATAAGTAGTTACAGCAACTGTGTAATGATCAATTTTTAGAGGTTCTAGCTCTTCCTCAAGAATTTCAGTCTCAAGAGGTTCTTCACTTATTATTTTTACTTTTGGTATTTTAGTTGTTGCAAGAGCTGCCATTGATGCCAAGGTTGCAGCATCAAACAGATTCCCATCGTCATTTAGTACATACATATCAATAAAGAGTATCCATACTAATTTTCCAGGGACTATACAAAGTTTCGATAAATCGATTGCATGTGATTCTCTGATTGCTCTATCTGTCACACGAGCTAGTTCAATTGCATCTTCTGCTGGAGGACCACTTTCGAAGTATGGTGATGCCAATGGTGATAGTTCAGCACTAGTAGTTATGACTCCACTATCAGGCGTATCTGGAAAAGGACTTCCTAAGGTAGCCTTAATACCTGCAATTATCTGTGTATCACCGATTGATACCACTGCTGAACCCTCTGCTTTTTGAACATAATTGGTCTCAATTGCTATTTTTCTGAATTCTGATAAAATTCTACCATCAGCACGTTTATTCTGTTCTAAAAGAAATTGTATGTGATGTTTTTCTATTTCACTTATAACATAATCGTCACCCATTTTACTCATCTCCTTTCTTAGGTTCCTCTTTCTTAGGTTCCTCTTTGACTTCCTCTTTCTTAGGTTCCTCTTTGACTTCCTCTTTCTTAGGTTCCTCTTTGA
>CAZJUB010000008.1:23076-69109 GCA_964549075.1 uncultured archaeon
AGTTCTTCTTTGACTTCGTCATCTTCATCAACAGCTACTTCTGCACGAATATCTGCATACCTCTGCTTCAATGTATTTGTTTGTATATCATACAGTCTCTTTGCACCTTCGATGGACAAGTCTAAACACTCATCAAACTGCTCTAATGTGAATACACCATCTAATTGTAAAAGAGAGATTTCATTCAATGTAGGACAATAACCTAAAGGCATATCCCCTGAACCTTTCTGATCTTCCAAGTCAAATAAATCAAGTACTACTATATCATTAGCAAGACCTGAAGCAACAGCGGCAATTATTCCTCGCATTGGGACACCAGCATCTGCTAAAGCAACTGATGCTGCAGTCAAACTAGCGCATCTAGTTCCACCATCTGCTTGAATCACTTGAATATAAATATCAATTGTAGTTCTTGGATATTTATCTGTTAATACCACGGAGGTAAGTGCATCAGATAGAAGCATTGAAATTTCCTTTTCTCTTCTTGAAGGAGCTGGACTCTTTCTGTCATTAACAGAAAAAGTCGACATCCGATAAAAGCATTGAATTAAAGCTCTATCTGGTAGTGCTCTATGCTTAGGATGTAGTTCTCTTGGTCCATAAACCGCAGCAATTATAATATTTTTACCCATGCGAATTTCTGCTGAACCATCAGCGTTCTTAACAACGCCTATTTTTATTTCTGTAGGACGTAATTCATCTTTTAAACGTCCGTCTACTCGTTTACCTTTTTCATCAATAAGTTGGACGGTTCCATCACCTGCCATACTTTACACCTCATTTTCTTCTTGATTATTTGAAAGCATCTCTCGTATTCTATCTGTCAAACCTTGTGTATGAGCTTCTAGCTCAATTTTTTTGATAGTATCAATTGCTTTTAATTCGTCTTCTACTTTCTTTCCTTGTACCCAGATTCTTCCGTTTTGACCTGTTATTATTTGAGTTCGTGTAAGTCTTTTTACCATGTTTATCATAGTACCTTTCTTTCCAATAACTCGAGGTATATGAGCAGCTTCTATCTCAACTAATCGACCACCTCTAAGTTTTCCCAATCCCCTTTCATTTGTTATTATTTGAGGATCTCTTGTTCTGTCAAAACTTATAATCTTTGTAAGAATTATATCTCCTACATTAAAGATTCTTCTAGCATCGTCTTTTACAGGATCAAATCTTTTCTCAGTTGCATTATTCGCGCTTAAAACTGCTGAATATGGTGAGCCAACATCTACAATCCAATTTGTTAAACCCACTTCTACAACTTTTCCTATAACTAAATCACCAGGTCGTGGAAGGTATTTACCTTTGAGAGCTTTTACTTGTATATAATCGCCCCTATCTTGGAATAATCCTACAATTGTAGAATAGTATAAATTACCTCTTCGGATTACTCCATCTCCATATTTCAGAGTACCTTCAGCTAGTAAATCACCCGGTATAACTATCTCATGATTCTTTACTTTAACTTCAGACATTTGTATCACAGCTTGTATTTCTAATCTATTCTGCGAGTCTTTCTATTACTTTGACTTGTGCTTTTCCTTTAGTTCGCGAAGTTACTTCTTCTAAGAAATCAGCTTGTGTACCAGAAGGGATTTGAACTAAAACAGCTAAACTCCCGTCAGAAAGCCATTCTTCTTGAATTAATTCCCCAGCTGAGCGTATAGTTCCATAAAGGGGCCCTGTATAACTTGGCGGGATTTTTAATGCTAATTTTACAGATTCTAATCGAATTGGCATAACAGGTTTAAGCATATTAATAATTTCCAAAGCCTGAGTTTTCACTTCTTCTTTATAATCTATATTTACACCTAATTCAAGTATAGCATTTTCTATTCTATCTTTAGGTATAGGTACATTTTCTCTTGGATTTATACAATGAATGTGAATAAAGTCAACTATTTCCATTCTTTTATCTTTTAATATCTCATTTCTTTGTTCTGCAGTTAACTGTAGTTGACCTTCTTTCAAAATCTTAATAGCTATTTCTCTTTCTGTTAACCCTTCAAAAGCTAGTTCTAAATCATCATTAGTAGCTTTTGCTCCGCGAGACAAATTCTCATAAACAACAAATGACTCAAAAATATCATCTATTTCTACTTCTTCACCTTGTAGAAATAACCACGCAGGACGAGGATTAACTAATAACTCATATCTCCTCCCATGTTTTTCATAACGAACGATAGACTTACCTCTAAGGTCTATACGCCTATCTATTGTAACGCCTCTAAAATCTTGGCTCATGTTTTCTCACACTCGAGTATCAAAGTAACATCGCAATTTTTGAGAACATTAAAAGCCAGATTTATAAGATTTTTCAAGATAGAGAACAATATTAGAATATAATGACTTATCTAATAAGATGTGTTGAAACATGTATAATATCCTAATCACAGGTTATCCTCAAGTAGGTAAAACCTCTTTAATTAATAATATCATCAGAAAACTCGAAAAAACTAATATCGGTATGTTCACAAATGAAATTAGAAAAGAAGGGAGACGTGTAGGATTTAAAATAGAGACACTCTCAGGATTAGAGTATATTCTTGCTTCAAAAGATAACCTTACTAGTAAATATAGGGTAGCGAATTATGGAGTATATTTGGAAAACATAGACACTGTGATTAAACATTTAGAACTAAATATGCAAGAATCAAACCCAGAAGTCATAATTATTGATGAAATTGGAAAAATGGAACTTTTTTCAAAAACGTTTATGAGATTTCTTGAAAGATGTTTGGATTCAAAAAAAGTATTAGGAACTATTATGATGAAAGATAATGCTTATACAAAGCAAATTAAAGGGAGATCAGACACACTTGTATTCCACTTAACTAGGGACAATCAAAAAATGATAGAAGAGAAAATTATGGAGTGTTTCAAATAATGCCAGAAGGACCAGAGGTAGAATATACTCTACAAACTTTGAAAGAACTAGAAGGACTAGTAATTGAATCAATTAAGCTTACAAGACTCTCCCAAAAATATCAAAGATACAAAGGAAAACAAAAAGAATTTTTATGTTTTTCAAAAAAAGTTTTGAGTAAAATAGAAAGACACGGAAAATTTCTAGTTTGGATTTTTAATAACAATAAAGTAATTCTTAATCATTTAGGAATGTCAGGAAAGTGGATAATCACCAGTAAAAATAAAATTAAAAATATTAAACATGCCAAAGTTATAATTAATTTTGAAGGAGAAGAGATTATAACTGTATTTGACGACATAAGAAACTTTGGTCAATTTCGCATTTTCGAGAACTATGATGAGGTAATGAATTACAAACCCATTAAAAAACTTGGTCTGAATGGCTTGGAATTGCCTTTTCCTAGTTCAGAGTTCTATAAAATCTTAAAACAAAAAAGAAATTTGAATAAAGCAATAGGACAGGTGCTTCTAGATCAGACTGTTGTAGCTGGTGTGGGGAATATCTATAAATCAGAGTCACTTTTTCTGGCGAAGATAAATCCCCTTAGATCTGTTAAGAGTCTTCAATCGGAAGAGATTGAAAAAATAGGTAGTGCAATTTCTGAGATTCTGCAGAGAGCTGTAAAAAGCATGGGTAGTACCATCAATGATTACAGAAACCCATATGGTGAAGAAGGAGAAGCACAAAAATGGCATAAGGTGTATGGTAAAGAGGGAAAAGATTGTATGATTTGTGGTAATAAAATTATGCGAATAGTACAAAATAAAAGAAGTACATTTTATTGTGAGAGATGTCAACAATAGGTTAGAGTTTTTTCCAAAAAAGATTTATTGTTAAGATGAAAAAAGAAAATATGCATCTAAATGAGCTGATAAACAAGATAGCAGAAGAATTATCCGGAGAGAGAACTAAAAAATTAACAGGAAAACTATCTCAATATCACAGAATCCAAGCAAGTACTGAATTTTTAACAGCTATTAAATTGATAAGAGATGAATTAGAGAAACTTGGAGACACTAATTTTCAAATACATGAGTATATAGCTGATGGTACAAAAAGATATTATGATTGGAACACACCCATTTCTTGGGACATAGAAGATGGATCTCTATTATTGGTAGAACCAGTCAAAAAAAATCTTTGTAGTTTTTCAGAAATACCAGAAAGTATTTGTACACATTCCAAACCTACAGATATTTTAGCAGAAGTTATTCATGTTGGAGAAGGAAAACGAGAAGATTTCGAAAATGTTGATGTTAATGGAAGAATAGTCTTAACTACAGCAAGTCCGAGAACAATGATTGAGAGATTATATGAAAATGGAGCTATTGGTATTATAGCATATCCTTCAGAACAAAGAGCGAAAGGATTTTCTGAAATGGTACAATATGTAGGTTTATGGCCAAATGCAGAAAATGTAGACAAGTCTTCTTTCGGTTTTTCTCTATCCAGAAAACAAGCATTGGAAATCATTAGTTATTTAAAAGAAGGCAAGAAAGTAACAGTACAAGCTAAAATCAAAGCTAATCTTTACAATGGTAAAATGCATGTACTGTCTACAGAATTAGTGGGTAACACAAAGCCTGAAGAGGAAATCATAGTTATAGCACACATTTGCCATCCTGCACCTTCTGCCAATGATAATGCATCAGGAAGCGCTCTACTGTTAGAGATTTATAAAACCTTGAAAGCTTTAATAGATAAGAAAATAATCAAACAACCAGATAGAACAATTAGGTTCTTATGGGTTCCTGAATTTAATGGTACAATACCGTGGATACAGGAAAACATTAAATCAAATTCATTCTCACCTATAATTTGTATTAATCTTGATATGGTTGGAGAGCATCCAGCTTTAATTGGGTATCCTTTTACTGTAAACAAATCAAGCGTATCAACACCAACTTACTTTAATGACCTGATTCTAAAAGTCATAGATGAAATCAAAGATAATAATAATGTAGTGGAACAAAGTGGTTGGCAGTATCCATGGAACTTCAGAATCAAACCTTTTGCTGGAGGTTCAGATCATTTACTTTTCAATGATGAACCTTTACGAATTCCGTCTGTAATGTTTGGGCATTCTGATATTTTTCACCATACAAATCTTGATACAATTGAAAAAGTTGATTCAACAACTTTGAAAAGAGTAGGATGTACAGCTTTATCTTGTACAATAATAAGCTCCTATATCAAAGATTATTCAGAAGAAATTCAAAGAATTTACATCGAAGGATTACAGAAGAGAAAAGGTAGTTTTCTGGAGATGTGCTTATTCGAACTCAATATTTTAAAAGATGTTGAAGATAGTATAAACAAGGATTTGAAATTGGTCATATTATTAGAAACAATAGAAACTTTCGAGAAAAATGAGAAGAAAAGGATAGGAGAAATAGAGCGATTATTTGGAAAGATAAATAATGAACTAATCAAAGGAATTGAAAGTGATTTACAGGAATTTAAGAAATTTATATACAAACTTACAAAGAGTGTAAAAGAGCCAAATCTAAAGCAAGATATTTCAGAATCATTAAATAAAATCCCTATTCGTAAATGGGAAGGACCATTCAATAATTCAATCATTTACAAAACATTATATGATCCAGAATCTCTTCAAGAAACAACAAATCTATCTGAAGAAAAAATCATAGAAATAAAAGCATTATCAAAGGTTTTAATGGAGAATTATGGCGGTCTTACTTTTGAGATAGTGAACCTCATAGATAATAAAAGAAATGTAAAAGAAATTCTTAGTGGTTTAACAATGATAAATTGGAAATTAATAGAACCAAAGAATCTTATAAGTTTTCTTGAAATGCTTGAAAATCTTCAGTTAATAGAATTTTAAACTATTTTAATTTTAAGTCTGAGATTTAGAATCCTAGCCTTTAGCAATGGTTTTATATAAATAAATAACATAATGACAAGTAGATTTAGATGACAAAAGATGAAGTAAAATCTCTAGTGAATTCTGTCAATATGATTAAAAACATGGTTGAAAGTATAGTTGCAGCTGTACAAGAAAGATTCAAAGATTATGATGATGTAGTAGTCTCACTTAAAGAAAGAATTCAAAACCTGGAGGAAAGAGCACAAAGTACAGGACCAAGTGCACAAACGATCACCTCAGGTTCATTTGAACAAATAACTAAACTTGAAAAGCGATTAGATAGTTTAAATGAAAGAATTCTTCTAATAGAAGCTGCAAGAAGTGTGCACAAAGAAGCAGCAGTTGAACCTACAGAAGTTCAGGCATTTAAAGAAGCAACTGTTGAGGAAACCAAATCCAAAACAATAGAAATGCCTTCAGCTCCTGCTGCACCACCACCAACACCAGAGATTGTATCTCTTGAGCCAGAACCAAGACCAGTTCCTGAAGAGCCATCCCCTCCAACAGTTGAAGCTCCTTCTATTCCCACTCCAACACCTCCTCCCGCAACAAGAATTTATACGCCTACACCAGCACCAGCACCTGAACCAACACCGGTTCCTGCAACAACACCTGAACCAACTACAGAACCCACTCCAATAATCCCTTCACAAATTCCAACACCTTCAGCCATACCTAAACCAGCTACACAAGTAACAGAAACTGGAGAACGAGATGTAAGTCCAATATCTAAGGAAGTAACTGGAGCAATACCAGCACCACCTAAACAAGAAGATGCTGTACCTACAACCGACACATTTCAAACGCCTGTAGCAAAACCAGCCCCCGAGCCAATAGCTCCAGAAGAGAAAAAATCTGCAGAATTATTTGGTGAGGCTGTAAGTGGTGACAAAGCAGAATTACTAAAAGCTTTAAAGAAATTGGAAGATTTGTAGTAATAAAGACAAATTTGATAAAGAGCTCACAAACAGTTGTTTGATGGCTCTCAATTTATTACCTATAGTTATATACATACTGGCATTTTTTACACCTTTACTTATAATATTTGTAGGTATGCCTTTTCAAATCCGATTTATGCTAAAAAAAGGCATTTTTGGCGTAGATGTACATAAAAAGGAAAAGCCGAAAATTGCTGAAATGGGAGGGATTATATTGTTAATTGCGATAATTATCACATCAATATTAACAATTATTCTAATTGACGATCCGGCTGACAAACTATCTGTTGGTATTTTTTGCATTTCTGTTACAATTGCTGGGATCATTGGCATAATAGATGATATTTTCAACTTAAGTGCTCTACTAAAACCATTTCTACTCTTATTTGGTTCAATTCCTATTATTGCTTCGGGAAGGTATGAAACAAAACCAATGTTACCTTTTGTGGGAGAAACTAGATTAAATATTGTCTATTTTATTCTATTACCCTTTATAATATCAGTACCTGCTAATTCAGTAAATATGCTTGACGTTTTTAATGGTTCCATGGCAACAACCGTCATACTTGTTCTTATTACGATATTCTTTGCGAATATGATTGTCTTTCAAGATAACTTTAGCAATCTTAATTTAACAGACATTTTTGTTTTCATCATGTTAGGAACATTAATCGCCTATTGGTTTTTCAACCGTTATCCAGCAAAAACATTTGGTGGAGATACAGGGAGTTTAACAGTAGGTGCCTCATTAGGCGTAATAGCTGTTATGGGCAGATTAGAGATTGTAGTTATAATCGCAATGATTCCATTCATAATGAATTCGTTTGGAATAATAAGCAGTGTAAAGGGACTATTTGAGAGAAGACAAATGGCACGGCCAACCAAGATGACAAAAGACTGGAAAATTGAATCAACTGGTGATCCAAAAGCACCTATCACACTCGTAGGATTAGTTGTTCAAGAAGGGCCATTACATGAAAGAGACGTTGTTAAAACATTCAATATTCTTACCTTAGTAAGTGGAGTTTTTGCTATAATAACAGCGATTTTAATAAGAGTAGCTGTGGGGGTAACTTCATGAGTCTGCTAGAATCAACATCTAAATTCTTTAGAGATATTGGTGCAGGAATTGTAAGATATTTACATCTTACACCAAGATTGTGGAAGATAATAGGATTGGAATCGTTCATCTTTGCAACATTTGTTGGTATTTGTGCAATTATTAGTGAAGGTATTATGCTACTTCCATCTCCCACAGAACCAGGCTGGTTAATATTTGTATATGCAGCATTAAAGGTTGGACTAAGTCTTCTTCTTGTAGGAATATGGTTGATAGTCTGGTATTTCCTTACTAAGAGACTAATGAAAAACGATGGAAGTAATAAAATTAAAAATGAAGAGAATGATTAAGCTCTAGTTTCTAGAAGATACAACCTTTTCTTCAAATTGAAATACTTTTTAGCAAATTCATGACTTGGAATCTCATAATCTTCAAATTGCTGTTCAATTGCAAAAAGCTCATTTTCAACGGTTAATATCTCATCTTCAAGATGAATTTTCTTTTCTTGCTGAAGAGCTCTTCTTGAAATGTCAGCGAATCTTTTAATCTTGATATCTGCTAAATCTTTCTTTTTCTGTTCAAGAATCAAAGATAATTGTTCTTCTTGTGCTATTATAGGGTCTAAGTGAGTTTGCGGATCAATTCTTTGTGGTTGTTCAGCTGTAGTACGTACAGGAACTTTTGAGAAAAGTCTCATCATTTCCACAATTACTTGAAATAGATGATAACTTGGTCTCCATCGAGCTAACATTCTCATTTCTAACACTTTATCCTGTGTTAAATTTGGATGAGTTATGGGGCTTAAAACACGCACAATTGGTGAAGTCGATGGAAAATCATTTGGAAGTACTATCAAAACTTCAATAAACATTTCCCCGTCAGCTGTTATTGCAGGTACAACACCCCTCCATCTTGTTAAATCTCCTTCTATTGGTTCAAAAGCGTATGCTCTTTCCATAACAAGGCTATATTCTTTTGCTAAGATATCATCTGGAACAGGCATTATTAATTTACTCCTTTTGATAATTTATTTCACAACGACTTATTTATACGTTCGCTTTTTCAAGGTAATTAATTATATCTCATCTCTAGATTTTTAAATATAGTAATGAGCCTATAGATAATGACTCGAGTTGCTGTAATAGACCAAGAGAAATGCAGACCTGACAAATGTGGAAAATTGTGTTACAAGGTTTGTCCCTCAGTTAGAGCTGGGAGAGAAACAATCACATTTGATCCTCCATCAAATAAAGCAGTGATACATGAGCCACTTTGTTCAGGAGTAGGAATATGTGTTAAGAAGTGTCCTTTCCATTGTATAACTGTTGTAAATCTTCCGGAAGAATTGGATTCAGAAGTAACTCATAGATATGGTATCAATGGATTTAAGTTACACAGATTACCTATGCCAAAATTAGGTCAAGTAACAGGTTTAGTTGGTCAAAACGGTTCAGGTAAAACTACAACACTAAATATTTTACAAGGAAATCTTAAACCCAATCTAGGCAGATTTGATAATCCACCAGAATGGGATGAAGTCATTGAAAATTACAGAGGTACAGAAATTCAGAGTTATTTTGAAAAATTAGCTAATAATAATCTAAGAACGATACTCAAACCGCAGAATGTAGACAAATTACCACGTGTCACAAAAGGAAAAGTATCAGAATTATTAGAAAAAGTTGATGAGAAAGGAATTAAAAATGAAGTAAAAGAGATATTCTCGCTTTCTAAAGTTTGGGATAGAGAAATCAAAAATTTAAGTGGAGGAGAACTTCAAAGATTAGCTATTGCAGCAGCTATTACTCGGGAAGCTGAAGTATATCTTTTTGATGAACCTACATCTTATTTAGATGTACAAGAGAGAGTAAAAATTTCTCGCTACATTAATGAACTCAAATCACCAAATCAGACTATCATTGTAGTTGAACACGATCTTGCGATGCTAGATTATTTGAGCGATCAGGTTCACATGTTTTATGGAGATGCAGGAGTATATGGAATTGTTAGTCATCCTTATTCAGTTAGAGAAGGAATAAATATCTTTCTTGATGGTTATATTCCATCAGAAAATATGCGTTTTCGACCAGAACCTATTATCTTTAAAAAAGCAATTATGGAAGACAGGTATATTTCCAGTAGATTAGCTATAAGGTATGGGGATATAACTAAAGAATTTGATTCTTTTGAATTAGCTGTAAAAGGAGGAGAACTCTATAAAGGCGAAGTTGTAGGTATTATTGGACCAAATGGTATTGGAAAAACAACTTTTGTAAAAATACTAGCAGGAATTTTGGAACCCACAACCATTTCACAAGAAACAGAACTGCTTGCTAAGATGAGTAAAAAGGAGAAAATAAAGGAAAATCCTGAAGCAATCGAAGAAAAAAAGGAAATAAAAGAGAGATTAATTGTTAGTCATAAACCTCAGTATCTTTATACAGAATCAGAACAAACAGTTTCTGGATATTTGACAGAAGTTAATCCAGTAATGTTGAGTAGTGGTTGGCATAAATCCGAAATCATAGACCCCCTAAAGTTCTCAAAATTACTAGATTCTAAACTCTGTGACTTATCAGGAGGAGAATTACAAAAAGTATCTATTGCTGCCTGTTTAGGAAGGAGAGCACACTTGTATCTTCTTGATGAGCCTTCTGCATATATATCATCGGAAGATAGAGTTAATGTAGCTAGAGTCATTAAACGAGCTGTATCACACTATGAGTTTCCTGCTATTGTTGTTGAACATGATGTAATGATGCTCAATTTTACTTCTGATAGAATCATGGTTTTCGATGGAAAGCCAGGAGAAATTGGTCGAGCAAGAAGAATTGGATCTTTGCAGAATGGAATGAATGATTTTTTGAAAAAAATGGACATAACATTTAGACAAGATCCTAGAACCTTACGTCCGCGTGTTAATAAAAAAGATTCTCAATTAGATAAGAAACAGAAGGCAGAAGGAAGATATTTTGTTACTGCATAATTTTAGTTATTTTCATATACTAAAAGTAAAATCTATCCATAGCTGAGTATAAAAACCCAAAAAGTAAAAGAATGGAGGGAACATTACTCAGTTTTTAAATGTTCAAACCACTCTGGAAGTTTTATTTCATCGATAGGAGTACTATCACCTGGCAAGTATGGTTTAATGTCTAAAACAGGCGTTCCATCAATGGCATCTATTTTATCTATGAATAATTTATTATTTTTCACTTTTAACAACCTTACTTTTGTTAGACCAATAGGATTTGGTCTTGCAGGACTTCGGCAAGAAAAGACTCCAGTTTCAACTGATTTAGCCAATCTAGGAGGTGTTGCGAGTAAGTTTGATCTATCTTGAGGATTATCTCTCATTGAGATCCACCACAACACATAAACATGACTAAATTTTTCTATATGTCTTAATCCAGCAGTATAAGGTTGATAAATTTCTATATAACAAGCTTCCTTTTCGATTCTTACAGCACCAATTTGATAAATTCCAAAAGACGGCATAATATTCAAAGTTCATTAAGTTACGCTTCTTTTGAACTTTTCTTTTTATTTAATATTCTGATGACAACGAAATATTATAGAAAACTATCTAATGTAGAACACTCTTTTTTTGATTGGTGTTCTATTTTCTTCAAAAATTTACCTTCTATTTTCATTTCTGCTTTTTCTATTGCATATTTTGGAATAAACTTATGAAATAGCTTGGGATTCAGTCTTTGCTCTAAAAATTGAGTTTCATAATATTTTTCCCAAAGAAGATCACCTTCATCAAGGATTAAATCTTCAGGAAGTTTTTGAGTTATATTTCTAGCTGCAAAATCACGTACAGAATTTATTATATCTTCCCTAGAACTACCACTAAAGTTTGGGAAGTGGGGTATATCTCTTCTATTTGAAACTACAGCAAAATCACTACTTGAAAATATAACAATAATAAATTGATCAAACCTTTTAGCTATTGTTTTTGCAATAAAATAAACAGAATTGTGTTCAGGTTTACAACTTCCAACTAATATCATCTCTTGATAAGGTTGTAATCTCAAATATGCAGAAAGTAAATGAATCTCTCTTAAAACTTGATTTGCTCTTTTTTTTATTTGTTTACCAAAAACACTACAACCTGTAGTTATTTCATAAGGTTGTGATTTCATTAACAAGAGAGCTTTTTCAATAAAATCAACTGTTGTATCTTTATGATATTTGGCAGCTTCAACATATTCACTAGCAGATAAATTGCAAACCCAAGACATTTTAATCGTTCTCCTCCTTTTTCTGAAAATCTGCTAAAGTGAGCTGCTTTTTCTCTCCTATTTTAAGAAAAGGTAAAGCACGTTTTAAGACCACACCAATAGTCTTTAGTTGTTCATTTTTATGTATCAAAACGCCTTTATTTCTTAAGTTAATAATTCTCGTAGCAGAAGTATGCCCTACTCCGGGAACACGCATTAAATCTCTATAGGTTGCATTATTTATATCAACAGGGAAAAACTCAGAATTTTCTCTAGCTATAGTCACTTTCGGGTCTTCTTTTAATGGAATAAATCCCGTATCATTTACCACTGAAATAAGTTCATCCGGAGAAAATTTGTATATTCTCCTTAACCAGTCAATCTGATATAATCTATGCTCTCTTAGGAAAAAATCTCGAGGGAAAGATCTTGGTTTCAGCTCTAAAGGTAAACAAGTAGAATAATATTGTCTTCTAAAATTCCAATCTTCATCATAAAATTTAAAGACAGCTTCCAAAATCTCCTTGTCCGTCTCTTCAGCAGCACCTATAACATACTGTGTTGTATAACCAGCTGGTATATGACCTGTTTTGTTCATATCAGGCAGTAATTTCGTTACTTTGATTATATCATTAGTATAATCCTTGGTTGAACAGGTTTCATTGAAACGAGTTTTATTAGGTAGTTCGACATTTAAACTCACACGATCAGCTAGTTCTGCAATTCTATACAACTCATCTTTACCAATTCCTGGTAAGACTTTTGCATGAATATATCCATCAAAATTATACTTATACCTGAGTAAATGAAGAGTTTCATGAATTATTTCTGCTTGACAATTTGCACTTTTACCGACACCAGAACTAAGAAATAAACCTTCAATGTAATTTCTCAGATAGAATGCAATCGTTAATTTAGCTAATTCTTCAGGCTCAAAAGAGGTTATAGTTTGTTTTATCTTTGTTTTATTTTTAGTGGAATTTACACAATATTTACAGTCATGAATGCATCGGTTTGTTACTAGAACCTTCAGAAGACTAATACACCTACCATCAGGGAGAAAAGAATGACATACTCCAGTTGTAACACTTTTCCCTATAGAACCAGGAGTATGAGCACGAGGTGATGCCGTGGATGCACAAAGATCGTATTTTGCTGCTTCTCCCAATATACGCAATTTTTCAAGTATACCGGGCAATAGTATTCACTATAGAATCTCATTTTTATATAAAAACCCCAAAAATAATTGAATAAAAAATAATCAAAATCACAACTTTTAAAACTAATCCATTGTTTGGAAACATACCGACGAGATGTCCTCACGGGAATCGTAGGTGATCAATATGACTAAGAGTATGTATAAATATATCGGAGATTTTTGGAAAAACCGCAACACTCCAGAATTTAAAGCTCTGATGAGACAGAGAGTAATACAATGGCGTAGAGAGGGAGCTACTGAGCGTGTGGAAAGACCTACTAGATTAGATAGAGCTAGAGCTTTAGGTTATAAAGCTAAACAAGGATATGTAATTGTTAGAGCTAAGGTCAGAAGAGGGGGAAGAAGAAAGCAAAGACCAGTTAGAGGAAGAAAATCTCGCAATATGGGTGTTAACAAAATTACTCCCAAGAAAAGTATCAAACTGATAGCAGAAGAACGTGTTGCTAGAAAGTATAGTAACCTTGAAGTCTTGAATTCCTATTGGGTTGGTCAAGATGGAAGACATAAATTCTTTGAAGTAATCCTAGTAGATCCACAACATCCAGCTATAGCTAAGGATCCACGTACAAGTTGGATATCCATTAGAGAGCATCGTGGAGATGAAGTCTTTTATTTGAAGAATCCTGTTCATAGGGGAAGAGTACATCGTGGTTTAACTAGTGCTGGAAGAAAATCAAGAGGACTTCGTAACAAAGGGTATGGAACAGAAAAAGTCAGACCTTCTCTTCGAAGTCATGGTAGAAGAGGAAATTAACCTCTTTCTTTTCATTTCTTTAAATTAGATGGTTAATATGACTATATCTTTTACAAAATTAGATTTTAGTTTCTTAGTACATTCCACAGAGGATTTTGACAAGAATATGGTAGCAATAGCAAACTTGATTCCGGAAGAGATGATAAAAAATACTAAAATAATCGTAGAAGAGTTAGAAGGGGGGTATAATAATCCGATTCAATATGTTTTCATAGAATTTAAGAAATCTGAAGAAATAGAGAAAATCCTTGAAAATCTAGTTAGTCAAATAACACAAGAACAAAAAAATCAACTAAATACAGAGTTCGAAAATCGATTTGATTTTGATGGAAAAACCTTTTTCTTAAGAATTGATAAAGAAGGAATTTTTAAGAATAAATTAGATATAGCTACTTCTGATAATGTTATTAAAATTGCAATAAAAACGGTTTCATATGTTAAAAATGTGGATTTTAAAGGATTTTTAAAGGAAAAAGGAATTTTGTAAAATTCCTTTAGTCATTTTGATTATATTTATAAGATTTGAATATAATTTGATTTTATGAAAAAGAAATTAATTTTAATTTTTTTAACAACTTTATTTATTACTACAAGTTTGATATCCGGAGAATCAGTTTTGTCTTTTCAACATGATTTTAATGATAATGAATTTGCATTAAATGTTAATGGTAGTGGTGCCTTTGAGCACATATATGGTCCTCCTGGTCATGTTGCTTTAGCAGTTAGTGAGGAGGATAATTTAATCTTTACAAATGCTCCTGAAGGATTAGCACTAATTCAGAGGGATGACTTATCTAATATGACTATATATAAAGATGAGATAGGTTTAACTGATGTACAGATACAAAACTTGGAGATAGATAAAGAACTTAAGCTACTGTATATTGGCTCCGTTCAAGGTGTGGATATTTTAAACTACTCAGATACACCTTTAACAGTTACTCCGATTTTAACAAATGTTGCCACGAATTTTGAGTTAGGAGACTTCATTGATGTAGATCCATTTACACATTATGCATGGATTGTAACTCAATCACATGGTTTGATTGTTTATGATCCAATTAATGATAGACAAGTGGATATTAGTGGTTATAATCCTCCTGCTGCAAGCGTAAAAATGCTTACAGTTGATGTAAATTCTTCTGAAGCATTTGCATATATCGGAACTTCTGTAGGAGTATATAGAATAGATATTTCAGAGAATACCACAAAATGGTATACTACAAGTCAAGGTCTTCCTAATGATTATTCTAAACTTGTAAAATATTATCCTTCATTAGGGAAAACCTTTGTTGCTACATTTGATGAAGGTACTGGAGTGTGTGATGGTATAAGTGTTATCTTTACTGATAATGATACAATTATGACATTTCCTTATACTCAAACACCTTATTATTCAAGATCAGTATTGGATTTAGTGTGTGACACTGAGAGAGAATTAGGATTCATTGTATCCCCATATGCTACAAATGCTGAATCAGGGCTACTAGTTTTTAATACTACAAGTATGGAAGGTATAGCTAAATCGACATATGGTGCCTTACCAGGAGGTTTTTCAGTTCCAACTGTAACTGGTGCGCCTTACTTAATTGAAGGTATGTTAGCAACTATTAGATTGGACTCAATTACTGGTGATTTTATTATAGGCACTGTTCAGAGAATTCAAAAAATGAACTATGCTCCACCTACAACTGCAATAACAGAGCAAACGCAAATTTTAGGATTATCACATAATATGGCTACTGACATCAATTATGATCCGATTGATGGATATGCTTATGTCTCAACTCTATTAGGATTAGATAGAATCGATGTTACAGATCCAGCAAGATTGAATCCCCTTTCTGTTGAACACATAATAACTGGTATTGGAGGAGCGGGGGGAGACACAGCGGGAGAATTACTAGTAAACTCACGAGTAATTTATCATCACAGATATCGATATGATATTGATCTGAGTACTATTGATAATATGGAATCGGTACTCCCATTGACTGAGTATAGATATGTAGCTGATATTTCCTCGTCTTATAATGAAAGCTTGATTTATTATTCTATTGCCGCTCAAAACGCAGGTATCGGTGGAAACGGTTCTATGATAATCTACAATTGGGAAACAGGTTTTTATCATGTAGAAAATTTCACTCAAGATGTAACTGCACTAGAAGTTAATTCGATTCTACAAGATCCAGATAGAGATGTTCTCTATGTTGGAACCAACACTGGATTAATTCTTTATAACCTTACTACTTTATCAGAAATTAAGAGATTTGGTGAAGTAGAAAATTGGGAAATTCAATCTTTAGAGTGGGTAGAAGGAAAATTATGGATTGGAATGGAACCTTATCCGAACATAAGAATATTCGATCCTTTGACAGAAACCTTTGAAGGTTTTAGTTTAGCCAATTTAATACTTTATCCATCTATCAACGATATTCATTATGTGTCTGCTACTCAAGAGATCTATATTCTTGCTAATTCAGGTCTATACGCATATAATATGACAAATGGAGAACTAAAATATGAAGATGAATCAGATGGTTTATCTACATTATTCGTTAGAAGAATGGCTTATATTCCAACTACACATGAAGCATGGATAGGATCATTCCAAGGGATAAATATCTACGACCCCTATTACGACGATACCCCTCCTTCAATGTTAGCAGTTTTTCCGAGCTCACCATTCTCAGGTTTAATCAATATTGAAATTACTGGATATGATTACGCAGGAGTAAAAGAAGTCAAACTAACCATGAAGAATAGTACTTGGAGCAATTCGTGGATGGCTGGTGGTGATTACTTACAAGTAGAAATAAATACACCTGCATATTCAAATGGAAATTATGATTTTGAGATAAATGTTACAGATTCTAATGATTTAGTTTCTACAAGCACTGTGAGTCACAGTATATTCAATCCAATAGTTAAAGAATTACCTGAAATAATAGGTCTAATATCAGTTCCATTTTTAGTCGGAACAGTAGTAATCGTTCTAAGAAAGAAGAAGTAAAATATTCTTCTTTTTATTTTTTTATCATATTTTTAGTATTGGAATTCGGATAAGCAAATTCAATCTAAATGACAAAAAGCTTTTAAAATGTAGCCAATCACTTGGGATTGGCACTGAGGTATTAGGATGGATCGCGAAATTCGCTAAAATGAAATTCTTTTTTAAATATCCCCATAGAGTGCCTTATAAAGTTCCCAAAAGTCATTTTGGAGTAGATTATTGTGGATAAGAAAAAACAAGTATTCAAACCAGTTAAGACTTTACCTTCATTTTCTGATGAAGAAGAAAAAATATTAGAATTTTGGGAGAAAAATGATGTTTTCAAAAAATTAAGAGAGATGAGAAAGGGTAATCCACTCTTTCGTTGGTTGGAAGGTCCTCCAACTGCAAATGGTCTTCCTCACATTGGACATGCTTTAACAAGAGCTATCAAAGATGTATTCCTAAGACACAAGTCGATGCACGGATTTAATGTCGTTCCTTGGGTTGCAGGATGGGATTGTCACGGTCTTCCTGTAGAACTAGAAGTAGAGAGAACCCTTGGATTTACTGAAAAAAGTCAGATAGAGGAATTTGGTTTAAGTAAATTCAATGCAGAATGTAGAAAATCTGTTTTCAAATATGTAAAGGAATGGCAAGAAATGTCCAGACGCATAGGATTCTGGTTAGATTTTGAAAATAGATATGCCACATTAGATGAAAATTATATAGAAAGCGTTTGGTGGTCTATAAAGGAGATATATAACAAAGACTTACTTTATTTGGGATATAAAGTAGTGCCTTATTGTCCTAGATGCGGAACGCCTTTGTCTTCACATGAAGTTGGACAAGGAATGATGGAAACTACAGATCCTTCAGTATATGTAAAGTTCAAAGCTTTAAACTTTGAAGACACATATTATTTAGCATGGACAACAACTCCATGGACTTTGATATCCAATGTTTGTTTGACAGTTCACCCAGAAATTGATTATGTACAAGTGGAATATAATGGAGAAAAACTTATCTTAGCTGAGTCAATAGCTAAAGAGCTTCTAGATGACTATAAGGTTTTACAGAAATTCAAAGGTAAAGATCTTGAGTATAAAAAATATGAACAACTATTTCCATATATTATACCAAAAGAAGATGCATTCTATGTTACGTTAGCTGACTATGTTACAATTGATGAAGGTACTGGAATAGTTCATTCAGCTCCAGCATTTGGAGAAGATGATGCACAAATTGGAAAGAAATATGGTTTACCAGTAATGAATCCAGTTTTAGAAGATGGCACATTTTCTAAGGAAATCAAGGATTTTGCCGGTTTGTTTGTCAAGGATGCAGATTCCAAGATAATGGAAAACTTGAAGAACAGAGGATTGCTTTTCAAAAAAGGAGTCTATAAACATACTTATCCATTTTGTTATAGATGTGATGGGCCTTTATTATACTATTCTACTGAAACTTGGTACATTGAAATGTCTAAACTGCGCAAAAATCTTGTTGCTAACAATGAACAGATAAGATGGCAACCAACTCACCTTAAACACGGGAGGTTCGGTAATTTCATAAGTGAAGCAAGAGATTGGGCTTTATCTCGAAATAGATATTGGGGTACACCTCTACCTATATGGATTTGTGAGAATAATCACTTAACTGTTGTAGGTAGCTTAAAAGAATTAAAAGAACTTTATAGAAAACCTTTAACTGAGGATTTCAGTTTACATAGACCTTGGGTAGACGAAATTACATTTAATTGTCCAGAATGTCAAAAAACTAGTACAAGAGTACCTTATGTTATTGATTGTTGGTATGATGCTGGAAGTGCATCTTTTGCCCAATATCATTATCCCTTTGAGAATAAAGAACTTTTCCAGAAACACTTTCCATTTGATTTCATAACAGAAGCGATTGATCAAACAAGAGGTTGGTTCTATACACTATTAGCTATAAGCACTATACTTTTCGATAAACCAGCTTACAAAAATTGTTTATCAATGGGACATACGCTTGATGATAAAGGTAAAAAAATGAGTAAAAGTAAAGGGAATATGATAAGAGCAGATGATGTAATTCCAAAATACGGAGCAGATGCAGTAAGGTGGTTCCTATATTCCTATCCTACTTGGAACAGTGTTCGAGTAGATCCAACACAAATTTATGAAACTATGAAGAAATTTATACTAACACTCTGGAATAGTTACAGTTTCTTTGTTTCTAATGCTAACGTAGATGGATTTAATACAACAACATTTGATGTCCCATTAAAAGAAAGGTCAGAACTTGATAAATGGTTGATTAGCGAAGTAAATTACCTTTCAAAGTCTATTGATGATGCTCTTGATAATATGACTGTACATATAGCTGTTCAAGCTTTTGAAAACTTTGTTATTGATAAATTCAGTAACTGGTATTTACGTCAATCTAGACGAAGATTTTGGAAAAATCAACTGGATCAAGATAAAAAATCAGCTTATATTACAACTTATGAAGTATTAAATATTCTTTCAAAGCTTTTAGCGCCATTTATACCATTCATAGCTGAACAAATGTACCAAAATCTTGTAAAAAGAATAGATTCAGATGCAGCTTTAAGCATACATCTCCTCTCATATCCAAAAATGGATAAAAATCAGATTGATTCACAGTTATCTACAGAAATGAATAAAGTACTTGCACTTGTAATCGCAGGAAGAAGTATAAGATCAGAAGCAAACATTAAACTTAGGCAACCACTTTCAGAGCTTATATTGATATCACCTTTAGGAGAGAAGGATTTGATATCAAGATATGAAGAAGTATTCAAAGAAGAGCTTAATGTTAAACATGTTACCTTGAAGAAAAGTTCTGATGAATTGGTTAACTATGTCATAAAACCAAATTTCAAGGTTTTGGCTCCGAAGGTAAGATCAGCTGTAAAGGATATCAGTAACAAACTTGAGAATCTATCACCTGAAAAAACAAGAGAATATGTTGAACTCTTAGCTAAGGGAGAAGATATAAAACTTGATGTACAAGAAGAAGAATTCAAACTCTCTCCAGACGATGTGGAATACAGAATAGATGTTCAAGAAGGATTTTCTGGAGCAGAATCAGAAGGATATCTGATTCTCTTCAATTCGACAATAACTGAAGATTTGAAGAAAGAAGGGTATATACGTGACATAATAAGAAGAGTTCAAACTATGAGAAAAGAGCTTGATTTAGAATACACACAGAACATAGAGCTTTCTATAGATGCAGATGTTTTTGGTTCTCAGGCAATTAGTGAATTTAAGGAATATATTAAAGAAGAAACCTTGGCTACAAAACTTTCTTTACAAAAACCAAAGAATGGATTGGTTAAAAATTGGGAATTTGATGATTTTAAGGTTATAATAGGTATTAATCCATTATAATCCAATCATTTTTCATTTTTCTTTTTCTACTCAAACAGAGTAATAAATAAAAACCAGATAATATAGATACTAATTGGCGATGATTTAACCGTCCCAGTCAGATCTATGAAGAACTCACGACGAAATGAGCCACCATTTTTCATTAATTTCTAAAATATAGAAGAAAGTCTAAAAGCTAAAATCTTATTTAGTATTCAATATTCGAGATAAATGTGAGAAGCTCAGATACTAGCCATTTTACTGTCTTATATCATCAACCAGGTCATCTTAGACCTGTAAATATAATAAGAGAGATTGGGGAATATGTTTTTACAGGAAGTCAAGACGGTAGAGTATGTATCTGGGATAACAAGATGCAAAGGGAGTTAGGTTGTATATATGCCCATAATGCACCAATTGTCGACATACAATGTACTACAGATGAAAAATATCTGATAACAGCTGCTCAAGAACTCATGCTTAAAATCTGGTTTATGAATAATTTTAATTTGGCGGATTCAGTAAAAGGCCATATTTCTACTATGATAGGAGCAAAAGGAGTAGAAAATCATATTATCAGTGCTAGTAAGGATTTGCAACTTAAAAAATGGGAAGTAATAGAAAATAAATTGAAACTAGTTACAAAGAAACGTGTCATCTCTATGGATAAAATTTTTGCAGATAAAAATAGACTATTAATTTCAGATACTGAAGGTGATAAAATCATTTTAAATTCTAATAATTTCAACCAAATTACATCTTTATTTGTAAATGATTCTAAGGTCTTGAGAGCCATTAGAAAAGCATCAAAATACGTAGAGGAATTTGCGAAAAAGGATCCTCATGCACTTCTATTTAATATTTCTAGAAAGAATGGATTTCCCGTATTAGCTTTCAAAACAACTCCAGAATATTATCTACTAGGGCACGAGTTTGGATTTGTATCAATCTGGAACAAAAAAACACTGAAGTTGTTTAAAGCTTTTTTTGTCCATGGCAAGCACATAACTGGTATAGAGAAACACGGAGATTATCTCTTCTCAACTTCTCTTGATTCTTCTATTGCTAAATTTGATATTCAAAAACAGAGACCTATTAAAGTTATTAATTTACCCAACAGGCCTTATTCGTTGTTAAAAACGACTAGTAATGACTTAATAGTAGGTTTAGAAAGCGGAGATATTTTACTTTATAATACTAATCTAGAGATTAAAGGAAAACACAGAGGTATAAAATTAATTACAAGTGCAGAAATTACACCTTCCAAACTCGTTTTAGCTTATAATTCTGGAGAAATTAACTTAATTAATAATTCAAATTTAGAACTTATTTTAAGTAAGAAATTACATGAAAAACCCATTCTTGGTGTATTTTATTTCGAGAACAATATAATTTCTGTTGGTGATGATGGCAAAATTCTGGTTTTGGATGAAAATCTTGAGATATTAAAAAGGATAGAGTTTTATGATAAAAAAACCACTGTTAGGAGGGTGAAACAATATATCACTTTGACACCAAATCATGTTTTCGATTTAAGAAAAGAAGAAGTCATCAAAGGGGAGATTTCTAGTGCAACTGATAAGGAATTAAAAGAGATTGAAGCTTTTAAAGTATCTTTAATTAAAGGTGATGCTTTGATTAAGATTCAACAAGAGATTTTGAACAATGAATATACAGCAGACACAAAGAATTACCACACTCAAGAAATTATAGATTCCCTACTAACACTATCTAAAGCTTCTGAAAAATCATATTATAAACAAACTTCTGATTTTACTGTGTTATCAAATGATATCATAAAACATTAAAAAAACTATTTTTCTGTTTTTGGTTGATATTTCTCAAAAACAACATCAGATGAATCTAACCATCCTGAACGTAAAATCGGATCAGTATAATCTTCAATATAGACAACACGTTTTATTCCTGCATTTATTATTGCCATTGTACAATTTCCACAAGGTCGTGTTGTCGAATAAAGAGTTGTTCCTTCTGAACTAATACCTGCAGTTGCAGCTTGTAATATTGCATTAAGCTCCGCATGTACTGCTGGACATATCTCATTTTTTTCGCCTGACTCTTCGTAAAGCTTCGTGCAAGTATCTTTTGTGCAATGGATGATTCCTCTTGGTACACCATTATACCCCGTCGAAATAATCTGATGTTTTTCATTTACTAAAACTGCTCCAACTTGCCTCCTGATGCAATTAGATCTAGTTTTCGCAATTTCAGCAATGTTCATGAAATATTCATCCCAAGATGGCCTAATTATTTTGTAAGGAATATCAGTATTTTGGTTAGTCATAATTAATCGTTTTCCTATTAAAATAGTTCAAATTAGAGTATAAAATTATTTTGTGTTAAGTATTTTTTTAGCTTTGTTTATAGTTCCGCTAACATTCAGAACTTGGAATAATATGGTATTTTCTTTAATTTTTGATATGAAAGCTAATACAGTAAGCAATTGAGGGAGAGAAGTATGAGAACAACGGACAATGCCAGTTTTTTCTGTTTTATTATAATCTTCAAAATAAAGTCCAGAACCAGCTGATCCATATAGACCAAATAGTGTCTGATATGTTTGCCATATTGAATTTCTCACATTAAATTCTTCTAGTTCTTCAAGTTCTGAGATAATTCGAAAAACTACATATCTATCTCTTTTATAAGTCACCATAACTCAACCCTCACGTATTCCTTTAACAATATAGGATTTATGTAGTTTTGCAGCATTGTTAAAAATAACTTCAAGTTGTTTTTCGAAAACACTGTTTTTCGTTTTATTGTAAGAACAGTCAAGTAAACTCCCCAAGAGTCGCATCTGAGAACCAGATCTTAATTCTAAAGGTGATTTAGCCTTCATGGTAAATATAAAAGGAGCTTTAGTTGAGTTTATTATTTTCATTAATTTCTTTCCTTTTCTGAAAACCTCACTTATAGCCTTATCATCTGGAGCATTGATTAATGACGAGAGAACAATTTCAAATCGTTTATTATTTTGCTTCACCACAGAACATAATGATTGATCAATATATTCAGAATTATCAAGAATTTCTACAGTAATATAGTCTAATCTTTCGTCTTGAGCAGCCCATTTCAAAGTATTTTTGTTCTTGGAATATAAAGAGATTATATCGTACTGATTTCTAATCGAACTCAATTGTTTCTTAATTTTATCTACAGAATCCTCGCAAATTGTTTTGCGAGTTGTTACAATAAATTTAAGCTCTTTATCTGAGTTAAGAAAATAAGAAATGTTCTTATTCAGTTTCTCTGAATCACCTTCTTGAAATTTGAATAAGTCATAAATCGAAATTGGTGATATAAAAGTGAACTTTTCGGAAACAGCAGATTCTAAAAGCAATTTTCGTTTCTTTATACTCACAGCATCTAAAACAATTACAGATATGTTTAGTTTATTAGCAATTTCAAGATAATTATCAATCTGATCTAAATCATTCAAAGAGATATAATTTTCACATGTAAGAAAATTATTACCTTTGGAAATCTGTTTGTGTGACATATTATATCTCCTTTAAGTATATTTTTTTTGAAAATCATCTTCAAAAATCTTCCTTATTTGGAGAAGCTTCTGTTGACAAAGAGACAAAAGTTAATAAAGTCGTCTTAAAAGTTTCAATAAAACATAGTAACGCTACTTTGTTTAAATAGATATTACAATTATTACCAATAAGATACAAGGAGAAACATAAGATGGGTCTATACGAAAGAATTTGGAAAGACGAAAAAAATAGAACTCTTTTACTAAGTACCATTATTCTGTTAGCATCCTTAATTCTAGCGCTAGTTTTTGCTAGTTGGGAATATGGGACCGCACCAAAGTGGTTACAAGGGTTATATATTGAACAAATTTCAGGTGAGGCAGTCAGTTATAATGTTGGTCTTACTATTTTAACTGGAGTTCTTGTATCGATATTCTACTTCTTCCTATTAATTGCTTTAGCTACATTAAGTGAAATTCGAGCAAACCTTCCTTCTTGGGGATCCTTTATTCTCCCTGTTATAGTCTCAATAAGCGCAACTTGGATAATAACATCCATCGGTTATAATGCTGCAGGAGTTTCTAACTATAATACTGCTATGCAATGGACAGTTTTTGGAATACTCATTGGTGTAATCTTTCTTTCAATCTTCTATATTTTCTTAACTGAACCAAAAGAGGACGAAGAAGAAAAGAAGATAGATAAGAAAAATAAGACTAAGCAAAAAGCATAATTTTAGGGTTTTATCCTTAAATTATATTTAGCTTGGACTCACTTCAGAAACGAGTTCTTCTAAGGATTTTGCACCTTCTTTTGAAATTTTCAAATTAATCTGATAAGAACTTTCAGATATGGTGTTTCCTCTAACAGATTTTTTTATACGTCTACCTTTTCTATTAACCTTATAACCTATTCCACCTTTTAGAAAATATTTTCTTCTTCCAGAGCCTTGTATACTAGCTCTGTGTGGGAAACCATCTCTGTCAGATCCTCCTGTAATAATAAATTCCCAAGAAGGTAGACCAATTAGATTACCATCTACTTTGCTGCCAATCTTTAACCCAATAATTGAGTTTGCTTGGTTATCTCTGATGATTTTTGTGTGACATTTACCTTTTTTGTCACCTATATTTAGTTTGAATTCAAGTTGTCCTGACTTTTGTGACATTTTTTACACTCCATTGTTATAAGGTTCTATAAATTCGATTATTATTCTATAGCCAATTGATTTATTTTTAACAGTTTTTATCATTAACTAAATGTGAGTACTAAAAATTATCTAAAAGTTTTTTAAAAAAAGACAGATTTCACTTTATTCAATTACCAAAATATGAGTAAGAATATTCAGCGAAGTTTAAATACTCAATAGCTAAAATATACTCTAACCAAGAAAGGTGCTGTTATGTCTCCGCAACCGATCAACGTTACTACAAGTTCTGAGCCCTCACTTCCAAGATGTCCCGACTGTAACTCTACAAAATTAACTTTTGATTCTACAAGAGGAGAAGTAAGTTGTGGTAGCTGTGGTCTTGTAGTTGAAGACTCATATATTGATCAAACGGCAGAATGGAGAGCATACTCAAAAGAACAGCATGTTAAACGAGCTAGAACTGGAACACCAAAAAATCTTCTAACTTATGATCATTATGGTACATTAATTGATTATTCAAATAAAGATATTTTTGGTAACTCTTTATCTCCAGAAAAAGCTAGTCAGATGTTTAGACTTCGAACCTTACAAAGAAGAGCGGTTCTACAGTATGGAACTGAAAGGAATCTTCTTCGAGCTTTAAACGAAATTAAAAGAATTAGTAGTCAGTTAAATCTTACAATCAAAGTCAGAGAGACTGCTGCTATAATTTACAGAAAAATCTTAAAGACAGGTTTAGTTCGAGGTAGGTCAACAGAAGCACTTGTATCTGCTGCATTATACCTGTCTTGTAGACTACACAAACAACCTGCTACGTTAGAAGATGTAGCAGATAAAACACGTCTCAGTAAAAAGAAACTAGCAAAAAATTTCAGATTGTTATTAAAGCATCTCGATTTAAAGATGCCTTTAGCAAGTCCTGAAAGTAGTATTGCAAAATTCGCATCACTATTGAATTTTCACACAAAAATATTAAATGATGCACAAATCATTCTTTCTCAAGCAAAAGCAGCAAAAATAACTGCAGGTAAAAATCCAAATTCTTTAGCTGCTGCAGCGCTTTACATTGCTGCTCTGCAAAACAAAACAAAGTGTCCTCAAAATGAGATAGCTAGAATTTGTCAAATTACTGAAGTAACCTTAAGAAATAGATACAAAGAGTTCATACGTGTTTTGAACTTAAAAGTTAGTCTGAACTAAATTACTTCGAGACTTTTTCAATTGTAATTCCTTTTACTTCTGCAATAGATTCTAGAATTTCTTTGATTTCATCTATATCTTTCGTTAGATCCTTTTCTTGCAGAAATCCTTCCCAGAAACACCTATTTTCTACTAAACAAAGACCTGTACTATAAATGACTTTAGTGGAAAATTCTGAAACTTTTGTCATTATTTTAGCAACAATCTCTGGTGTCAAGGGGTAAATTTGTATGCTCAATTGGTAAACATCTGAAACCACAGGAAAGAAATAAATTGCCCGAGCATTCATTGAATAAATACTAAGTATATTGCTGGATTTAGTTATTTCTGAAAGTGCAGTTTTCACTTGGTCCTCAACAACAATATTTTCAGTCGAATTGTAAATAGATGAATAGGTTAGTTCTTCCATTTTTTTCACCGGATTGAATTCTAAATGAATTAACCATCTTGTATATTTATTAGAATAATTGTACTAAATGCATTTAAATTCTTGCATTATCTAGATGAAAAATTATCCTTTAACCGAAAGAAACTAATAAACATCGGTTTTATTATGACCAATGGAGACTTATTTTATAACCCACAATCCACATAAATTTGAAGAAGCTTCAGATTTAGCTAAAAGTTACAATTTAGCTGTCCATTGGAAGAATATAGAATATGAAGAAATTCAAGAAAACACTCTTGAGACAATTGCACAAAAGAGCTGTGAAACGTTACTAGAGAGAAATGTAGAATTATCTGATATGAACTTTTTCCTTGAAGATGCAGGATTGTTTATCAATACACTAAATAGCTTTCCGGGACCTTATTCTTCTTATGTTTTCAAAACAATAGGAAATGATGGCATTTTAAAACTCATGGAGGATATAGATGACAGAAAAGCACTTTTTAAATCAATTATCGCATTTTACTCCAATAATGAAATAAAATTGTATAGTGGAATAACAAAAGGAGAGATAATTTTTTCTAAAAAAGGCAAAGGAGGATTTGGTTTTGATCCTATTTTTAAACCAGAAGACTGTAACCAGACCTTCGCAGAAATGACGCTAACAACCAAGAATTTATATTCTCATCGTCAAAAGTCACTCCGTGAATTATTCACCTCGTTAACCGCCTTCGCTTAAAATGTAAAACTGGTGAAATAAATGGCAAGAATCCATGCAAGAAGAAGAGGTCAAGCAAGTTCAACTAGACCATATAGAAATCAACCTCCAGAATGGATGATTCATGATAAGGAATTCATAATAAAGAAAATAGAAGAATTACGACGACAAGGTCAATCAACTGCGATGATTGGAGTTTTCTTAAGAGATCAGTATGGTATTCCGAATGTTAAAGAAATTTTAGGAGTTAAAATTTCAGCAATAGTTGAAGAACTAGATCTAAAATCAAAATATCCAGAAGACTTAGTTAATCTGGTTAGAAAAGCAACTAATCTTAGAAGACATTTAGAGGATAATAAAAAAGATCTTCACAGTAAACGAGGTTTACAACTAATAGAATCTAAAATTAGACGTTTAGTTAAATATTACAAAAAGAAAGGTATCTTTCCAACTAATTGGAAATATGATCCAAAAACAGCTGGTCTTCTTTTATAAGATACGATATTCTTTTATTTTTTCATTTCCTTCTTATTTTATAGAATAGTGATTAGCTAATGTCAAAAGAAGAATTTCCTTTCGATAATTACTCAAAACTAAAAGAAAAGTCTGTCGAAGTATCAGATTTGTTAGCAAGAAGTGAGAAAACTATAGCAATAATAGCAAAAGCACATCCCGATAACATAAGTGCAACTGGTATTATACTCTCTTGTCTTAGAAAATTGGAGAAGGGAAGCCATGCCATTATCTTGGATTATTTAGAAGACATTGAAAAAAGAATAAAAAACGCTGATTATTCGATTTTTATATTCATAGGATTCGAGATTAAAGAATTACCTGAAAAAATATTAAAAGATGAAAATAACCAAATTATTATAATTGAACATAAATTCAAGATAGATAAAAGAGTCAAAATTCCTTGGGAAAGATTTCACATCTTATCTCTAGATTCTTATGAATTAGCAACTAATTTATTATCAAATTCTGGTCTAGCATATTTGATAGCTAGCGGTTTCAATAATGATTATTACGAATATGCAGGATTAGCAATTTTAGGAGGATTATCGAAGAAGCAAATTGATCAAAAAAGTCAAAAACTAATCGGAATAAATTTGCTTATTTTAGAAGAAGGAAAGGAAAATAAAGTTCTGAGAGAAACAACTGGAACAAGAATTCCCGGTAGAGAAAGTCAGCCCATTCACTTAGCTTTAAAATTTTCAAATAATCCTTTTTTTCCAGGTTTAACTGGCAATGAACCTGCTTGTACATCGTTTATTTCTAAATTAGGAATCTCTATGAAGGATCAAGACGGGAATTTTAGAACAATTTCTTCTTTAACCTCTGAGGAAACAAAGAAATTAAATGATGGTTTAATTACCCTATTAATGGGGGAAAAAGGGCAACCGTTAACCGAGATTTCCAAATTAATTGGTCCCATATATATTCAAGAATTAGAAACTAAGAAAAATCAACTGCGTAACATAGAAGAATATCTTTGGATACTTGATGGGGCTACACAGTTGAAAAAATATGGATTAGCTCTAGCTGTAGTCCTTGGAGATCGTGAGAACATATATGATAAGCTTATGAGAGAATTGAGCAATTATCACGGGAAAGCAACAACCATAATTGAAGAAATAATTCAAAATCCAGATATTGCGGAAGAACGACCTTATTTCCGATTGATAAAAAACCAAGATTTCTTCGAATTTGAATCTGCACCTCTTGTTATCAAAGCACTTGTAGATAGTAACATTATTCCAATTGACAAACCACTGATTTTACACATAAAAGAGAATTCTGAAAATTATTTGTTTATTCATGACTCACCAATTAACATGAAAACAGGTTATCTAGCTTTTCAAATCTTTCAAGAATTGCGAAAAGAGGAAGATTTTCAGGATTTATCAGTAAAAGGTGATATTGACTTCTTTTACACCTATATTAAAGAAGACAAACTTGAATTGTTCTTAGAAGAATTGGAAAAAAAATTTACTTATCATTACAAAGGTAAAGGTTCAGATAAAAAATAGGTAAGAGCTGTGGTAAATGGTATTTAACAAAACAACGATAACCCTTTCTATAGAATGTTCGAACGAAAATTTTGCTAATATAATCTTAAAGTCACTAGAACCTGAAAATAAGCAAATTGATGAAAATAGTGAAATTCAAATGTTTTTGGATAAAGAGAATCTTTTCATAAAATTCTCATCCTTTTCTTCAATTTCCACCGTAAGAAATACTATTGATGATATCCTAAGTACCATAAATACAAGTGAGAGAATCTATAAGACACTAAAAAAAGACATCGAAAAACATTGATACTTTTTTACTCTTGTTCGAGATTCTAACTAAACATAATATTTAAAACTCAATTAAAGAAGAAGGAAAACAACATAATTGAGGTTAAGCCTTTGTCATCTCGAAGACCAACTAGAAAATCAAAAGCAAAAGCTAAAATTGTAGACAAATGGAAAGAGAAATCTTGGTACGAAGTAAACGCAGCAAATTATATTGTTGAGAAATCTTTAGGTGAAACTCCCGCAAATGAGCCAGAAAAACTAATTGGTAGAGTTATTGAGATGGCTAGACTTGGAGTTGCAGAGGATATTTTCTATGATATTAATTTGAAGATAAGATTTCGAATTACAAGAGTAGAAGGTAATGTTTGTAAAACCGAATTTGATGGACACGAAATCGCAAAAGAACAGATTCGTTCTCAAATACGTAGAAACCGTTCGAAAATTGAAGCAATTCAAAATGTTATTACTAAAGATCGTGCAAGATTAAGAATTTCATCCATTGTTATTACACCGATGAGATGTGGTACTAGCACTCAAAAAATTGTTAGAAAAGCGATTATTGACTATCTTAGTTCTAAAGCAAAAGGATTAACATTTGATGAATTCTCTAAGAGTTTAGTAAATGGTGAAATTTCTTCTGAGTTAAAAACTGAGGTATCAAAAATATTTCCATCAGTATTAGTAGATATTAGAAAAAGCAAGGTTATAGTATTACCAGAATCAAAAGGAGTAGCAGTTTCAACTTAATATTAAGATTATATTCATTTTTTATATTTATTAACTGCTATTTTCACTTTGCCGCTGATACTATTTTTACCACATCGTTATTTTGAAGTTCATAATCTGCGCCTATTCGTCTTCCTGAAGGAGCTAAGCTAGCATGAATGAAATTTTTAGCAAAATCAGTGTGAACTTTAGCTGCTAACTCAATGGCTGTTGTTCCTTTAGGAACTAAGAATGCATCAGGTAGAACATTACCTGATTTATCTGAAAGTTTAGAAATGTCTTCAACAGGATAAACAACTATCATATTAAGTAATTCAAATACAACCTTAGTAAGAACATTCTGAACTCCTGTAGATCCATACTTATCTAGCAAATCGGTTTTTATCCTTTTAAGAAGCTGTTTCTTGCTTTCACTTAATTTCTTTTCATCAAGAATAGTAAAATCAGAATCACCTTGTGTGTATCGTATTGTTTCATTTTCATTTTCAGTTCTAAGAAAAACTTCAGCTAGAGCTGAAACAGGGAATACTTCTGTATCTAATTCTTGCTGTAATTTTTTGTAATTTTCTGCAGAGTAGGGTTGGTCAATCTTATTTGCAACTATTATAATGGGTTTTGATTTTTTTCTAATTGTTGATATGAGAATATCTAATTTTTCATCCCATGTGTTTACATCATCATCAGTTATTCCTAGTTCTCGAATTGAAGCATCAATTTGATGTTTCTTAATTGCAAGTCCTGTTAATTTCTCATAAAGTAGAACAGAAAAACGCAATTTCTCAGCAGCAGCCTTCTTTTTCATTACTTCATAATCCCTCATTATAATGGATTTTATCCAAGCATCTATTTCTTGTTCAAGAAAGCTTACATCTTTTAGAGGATCCCAACTTCCTTTATCAATTTGATTACCTTCAGCATCAAGAGAGCCACTAGCGTCTATAACATGTATTAGAACATCAGCTTGTATTAAATCGTCCAGAAACTTGTTTCCTAGTCCTCTTCCCTCTGATGCTCCTGGGACTAAACCAGCAACGTCTAAAATTTGTATTGGAAGATATCTTGTACCATCTTTACAAATTGAATTCTTTGGATTGTCTTGAACATTTAATTTTTTGCAGACACAAGGACTCTGCGCATAAGCAGTTCCTCTGTTTGGATTTACTGTAGTAAAAGGGTAGTCTCCAACTTTAGCATTTACCATTGTAAGTGCATTAAGAAAAGTGCTTTTACCACAACTTGGTTTGCCAACAATTCCTATTAACATCACTAGTTAGGAATCTTCTAAAAATAAAGACTTTTTGTATATACTATATTTAGAAAAAATCGGCAAGATAATACATGAACTCAATCTTTTTTAGTGTACCAAAGTTTCTTCACATATGTCCAAAAGAAGAGACTCTTTAGACAATGAAAATGAGGAAGCAGATTTTCAGGATTATTATCCAGCACTTTACAAAGAAATAGTTGAAGGTGAAGAAAGGATAATGGAAGAAGAAGTAAGAACCACAGCTGGGTCAAAAAAAATTAGAAAATTCAGAGGATATATGCCGGGTGTCATTGATTTTATTTGCAGATGTACAAGAGAAGAAGAAGCACTGGAAATCATAGACTTCATGTTAAATAAAGGGGAAATCTCAGAAAATCAAGCTAAAAAATTACGAAAACAATTAAAAGAAAAAGGATTGGACTTTTTTGGAGAACACAGAGCCCCAGGTTATTATGAGAGAGCATGATGAAACTTAATTTTCACTAACTTATCATAATCTATTATTCAATTTTTAAAAATTAAAAAAAAGAAAGAATATTATTCTTCCTTATTATAAACTATTTCTCCATTTATGAAAGTCATTTTATTTTCAGCATAGAAGTTTTCTAGTGGATGGTTTGACCAGATAACCAAATCAGCATCTTTACCTTTTTCTAGACTCCCCAATCGATCACCAACGCCAATCATTTCTGCAGAGTTGATAGTAACAGCTTTAAGAGCTTCATTAATGGGAAGACCACATTTAACAGCCATACATGGTAAAACTTGAAAATATTTCAATCTAGTAAAAGAATCACTTTGTATGGAGATCTTGACACCAGCTTTCCAAAGAATTCCTGGTGTTTTAAAAGATATATTACGAAGCTCAACTTTTTCAAAACCGACGAGGGAGGGACCAACAGAAACTGGAACGCCTTTCTTAGCAATATAATCAGCAATTTTATGACCTTCTGTAGCATGAATTAATACAAGGTCAAGATCAAATTCTTCAGATAAACGAATTGCTGTAACTACATCGTAGGAGGTATGACAGTGGAAGTTCAATGGGATCTCTTTATTGAGTACTTTAAGCAATGCTTCTTTTCCTAAATCTCGCTCTGGTTCAACAGGAATTTTATCTAATTCTCCATCATTTTCAGCTTTTTCCTTCTTCTTTTCATAGTCTTTCCATTTTTTAGCATAATTTTGAGCATCAATAAACGCTTTCCTAAATATTGCAGCAGTGCCCATTCGTGTTGAGGGTTGTTTTTTGTCTGTTCCATATACTCGCTTTGGATTTTCTCCTAATGCAGCTTTCATTGAAGAGGGATTCTTAACAATCATTTCATCAAGAATTTTACTTTTGTTAAAGGTTTTAATTATTATATCAGTTCCTCCGATTACATTTCCGCTACCAGGACCTGTTTGAATTGCAGTTACTCCACCAATCCTAGCTTCTTCAAGACCAGGGTCTTCAGGATTAACAGCATCTATTGCCCTTACATATGCAGTAGTGGGATCAGTCATTTCATTTCCGTCAAATCCTGCCCAACCTATACTTCCGTCAAAAAGACCTTGATGGGTATGAGAGTCAATGAATCCAGGCAATACACACATTCCTGTAGCATCAATTACTTCATAGCCTTCAGGAACAGGAACGTCTCCTTCAATAATACTGTCAATTTTTCCATTCTTAATGAGTATAGTACCTTTTTCAATCACTGTTTCATTTTTATCTACAGTGTAAATTTTTCCATTTTTAATTGCGTAATTCATACTAATTACTTCTTTCAAGAGATTTTTTAAATGGATTCCTTGATAGATGAAAAGTTATATATAACAACCTCAGATAGAGGAGGGTTTAAAAATTAAAGTATCTGTTTATCTTCAGTGAAAGCTTATGACATCAGGTTTAGTAGATCGATTAAAAGAATTTGGCAAAGAAATGAAAGATTGGGATAAGAAAAAAACAAGTGTTCTTGGAGTCACAATTGTAAAACTACCCAGTAAGGGTGAGGAACCCAGCTTCGGATTGGAAATTATTCCAATTAATGAGGAAGGAATTCCCTTAAAACGAAAAGGTAAAGGTCTTTTTATTACTTCACTTGAACAATGGGAAGCATTTAAAGACATTTTTAACAACGATAAAGCCCATGATTTAATTAATAGCATTGATAAAATCAGACAGGCAAAAATTACAGTAGTTGAAGAAACAACAGATGAAGAAGTCTTTGAAGTATAATTATTTTCAAGGTGTTAATAACAAATGAAGGTGATAATACTAGCTGCAGGAGAAGGAACTAGATTACAACCTTTAACAAGTAACACTCCCAAACCACTATTGAAGGTTTTAGGAATTCCTATTCTAAAAAGATTAATAGATAGTTTTCTTAAGAATGATGTAAAATCATTTGTTATTATAACTAATTATCTTGAAGGTAAAATAAAAACATACTTAACAGAACAATTTCCTACTATAGATATTTGTTATGTACATCAAAAGGAATTAAAAGGTACAGGAAACGCGTTCCTTTTAGCTGAATCTTTCATTAAGGAGGAATTTTTCATAGGTGTATATGGTGATTGCCTTTATTCAGAGTCACTAATAAAACAGACTGTTGATGCAGCAAAGAATGGTATTCTTTCAGTCGGTGGAAAAATCACTGAAGACACAAAAAATTTTGGAATTATCATTGAAAAAAGCGAAAATATCCCAAAAGAGATCAGGGAAAAACCTCAAAAAGAAGAAATCCCCAAAGGTTATGCTAACACAGGTATCTATTCACTAAGTAAGGAAATCTTCAAAATTCTCCATAATCAAGAAGACAATAAAATGATATCATCTAGAGGAGAATATGAAATTCCTGACGCAGTAAATGTTCTTTTAAAAGATGGTAAATATCAGAAAAAACTCTTAAAATTAAGAAAAAAAGACTACTGGTTTGACCTCGGACGTCCTTGGTCGCTTCTTGAGGCAACTGAAGAATTACTCTCACAAATTGAACAGAAAATAGATGGCACCATAGAAGAAGGAGTACACATTAAAGGAAAAGTTGTTTTAAGGAAGGGGGCTATATTAAGAAGTGGTACGTATGTTGAAGGACCTGTGTTTTTTGATGAAGGAGCAGATATTGGTCCTAATTGTTATATTCGGAAGTTTTCCTACTTCGGAAAGAATTCCAGAATAGGTAACGGTTGTGAGGTTAAGAATTCAGTTATAGGTGACAATACTCATGCAGCTCACCTTTCTTATATTGGTGATTCTATTTTGGATGAAAATTGTAACCTTGGTGCAGGAACCATTACAGCAAATCTTAGATTAGATAAAGGTAATATCTCTGTTATAATTAATGGAAAAAAAGAAGATAGTAAAAGACGAAAACTAGGTGCTATTATTGGAGAGGGTGTTGAAACAGGTATTGGAGTCTTAATAATGCCTGGAATTAAGATAGGGAAAGGTTCGTGGATAGGTGCAGGAACAATAGTAAATGAAAATATACCAGAAAATTCAATTTTCTTTGGAACTCAGAATTATACTCTGAAAAGGAAAAGAAATGATGCAAATTAAAGAGCAAAATTCTATAAGAAAGGCTTGGACTTCAGGTAAAGTAAAGATTGGGTTATTGTATCCCAACACTTATCGAGTAGCTATGACAAGTTTAGGAGTACAATTGCTCTATTTTCTTTTTAATGCTTGGGAAGATATTATTTGTGAACGAATTTTCAAACCTTTAAATCAAAATATTGAACCTTATTCATTGGAGAATCAGAAAAAACCTTCTGATTTCGATATAATAGCAATCTCATGCCAATTTGAACACGACTATATTCAAGCTACAGAATTATTGATTAGAAGTGGAATTGATCCTGATGTCAGGAAAAGAAAAAAAGAAGATCCACTTATCATCTGTGGAGGACCTTCAATAACAGCAAATCCGTTTCCAGTTTTATTTTTAGCTGATGCGTTGTTTCTCGGAGACATTGAACCAATATCAGAAAAAATGATTGATGCGTTTCTACAGCGTACAAAAAGCGAAAGAATTGAAGCATTGTCTTCTATTTCTGGAGTAATAGCCTTTGGTGATCATTATAATGAAAAAGGTGAATGGATAGGAGAACATAAACAAAGTGTCAAGTTAGAGGATTTGTCTAGTGGATTTTACCCAATTAAACAAATAATACCGGAAGGAGTTAAAGGCACGAAAAACGAACCAATTTTTGGTAAAGCTTTCTATTTAGAAACAGATAGGGGATGTTCAGAAAGGTGCATGTTTTGCTTTGTTGGACATTGCCGATTCCCTAGAGCTGCAAGAAGTTTGGATTCCTTAATTGAAATAGTTGATAAGGCAAGTGAAGTAAATGAATTTGATAAAATAGTACTATATGGTAGCGCAATTGCCCAATCTGATAGTTTAGAAGATTTAGTTGAGTACATTATATCCAAAAATTACGAAATCTCTTGTTCTTCCATAAGATCAGATTATCTAACAGAAGGTGTATTAAAAGCATTAAAAAAAGGAAAACAAAGAACCCTAGCTTTAGCTCCTGAAACAGGTTATGAGGCATTGCGTAAAGCATTAAATAAACATATGACTGATGAATCAATATTTTCATCTCTACGACTAGCATGGGAAATAGGTTTCAGACAACTGAAGCTTTACATGATTTATGGTTTTCCTCAAGAACCACCACAAACAAAAGAATTAACAGAGAATTTCATTTCAGAGATTAGAAAAAAGTATTTTCCTACAGGAAGAATCAGTATTTCTATGAACCAGTTCATTACAAAAGCACAAACACCACTTCAATTTGCTCCTATGATAACTGTAAAAGAGTCGAAGGATGTTCAAAAATGGTATAAAAAACACTTATACCAAATAAAGAATGTCCAATTATCTTTATATAGTTCTGAATGGTCAATAATACAAAGAATACTATCACTTAGAGGACAAGATTATTTCTCTATTATTCGAACAATAGCTGAAACAGGAAACACAATAGGGAACTGGAAGAAAATACTGAAAATATATGATAGTGATCTTGACCAAGAAGCTCTTTGGACATATTCTACATCAGATTCATTACCATGGGACAAAATCACATTAGAACCACAAAAAAAAGCGCTTATTTCAGCTTTTAAAAGATACAATCAGTTTGTAAATTCTGAGAAGAGTATCAAGCATAGTTAAATGTAAGATGTGTTATTTTTGAAATTTCCAACATCAATAGAAGGAGCAAAGGAATATCAAAGAGAGATTGTAAAGCATATTATACTTTCTGATTCTTTTTCCAATACAAATATTATTGGAGCTTTTGATATAGCTTATAAAGGTGAGGAAGCTTTTGCTGCATGTGTCATTTATGATAGCTCCTTACAAACAATCATCGAACAGAAGACCATTAAAGCTAGAATCGAGTTTCCATATATTCCAGGTTACTTATTCTTAAGAGAAGTACCTCATTTTTTGAAACTATTAGAGAAAATAGAGAAAATACCTGAGATTGCTATAGTTGATGGCCAAGGGATAGCACACCCAAGAAGTGCAGGTTCTGCAACAATTTTTGGATTAATTACAGGCATCCCTACAATAGGTGTAGCAAAAAAACCTATGAGATACTTTACATATAGGAAGATTAAAAATAAAAATCTTGAGGAAATATATCTACACGAAAAAAAAGTAGGTTTCAGACATAGTTTTGTGAAAAAATGGAATCCAATCTATATATCTCCAGGACATAAAATTTCTCCAGAAACTGCATATAAAATTGTTAAGAATTTACTCACGGAAAAATACAAATTACCTATACCACAATACTTAGCTCATAATTTAGCTGCTGAATATAAAAGGAAATTTTCTTAGTTTTATAATTTCAGTTTCGTATTTTACATATCAGAATTAGTTTAGATTTAAGTTAATTTCGGCAAAAATCTAAACATCAAATTTTTATCTTCTTTTTTCGTTTTTGTAACTCAAATTTTTGTAAGTGATTTTGTCTATAAAAAACAAGAGAATATCCTTTGAAAATAAAGAACTGTAATGATTTTTAGATTAAAAAATTTTAATTATAATTAAAAAACACAAAAAAAATGAAAATAAATCAAAAAAACAAAGAAATAATATAACTTTATAAATTGAGCCAAAACCCTGAATTGAGCACTTAGAAAAGTTTACTGCAAAAAAATAAACTCTATACGATAGAAACTGCTTTTTTTGTATATTTGTCTTGTGAACTCATTTTTTGTTAAAAAAGGATTGAAACTCGACATTTCACATATCTCGAGCGTTACCAATTTTGAATAAGTTTAAAAAGACTTTTTGTCGATTGATGTTTAACCAAAATAGGAAATGATTTGTGTGGCAGTAACTCTAGAAGAACCCATTATTAATCAGAATCTAATAACTGGATTACCTCCCAGTGCAGTTACAATTTATAAAATAGTTATTGGAAAAGGACCCATAACTAGTAGTGAAATAGTTGATTTATGTAGTTTAGCACCTAGAACAGTTCGACATGGTTTGAAACTTTTAGTACGTGCAGGTTTGATACAAAAATTACCTCATCTACTTGATATGAGATCATGCAAGTTTTATGTTGATTAACACATATAAAACAGATATTTTAGTAAAAAATAAAAAAGGAAGTATGGCTATACTTCTACATCGCTTGAATGGAATAAAACATCTCTATTTATTGCTGATTTGAAAAGTTCAAGTAATAAGTCATTTGTTGTTCTTATTGCTATTGGAACTGAATCAGGTGTTAGGAATGCGAAAATAGCTTCATGATTTCCATCTAGTATTCCACAGAATACATCCTTTTTGTCATAATGTTTAAGCTTTAAACCTGTAAACCGTTGAACTAAAGGTCTTAACAGAGGCTGATGTCTTTTGTCAAAATAAGATACTAATGTGATTCTTTGTGCTTTTGTATATTGCATCATTTCTTTTAGAAGATCTTCATCCACATCAGGTGTTACAAGAAGAAGTTCATATTTTGACCTCATAGCGACATCTGTTATACTTGCTTTAATAGCCTCTTCGCCAACAATAATTGAAGTATTGTGTTGTCCTTCTAAAGAATAAGAAGAAGCTGCAGAATCTACTTGACGAAGCTCATCTTCTCTTGTATTAATTACTTGATAAAAAGTCATAGATTTTTCCATTAACGAATCTAATTGTGATACTAATATGTCATCCACATCTTTAATCACAGAAGCAACTTGTGAAACAAGAGTATTAATTTGGATTTCTTCACCTTCAGTAACTTGCTTAATGATCTGATCCTTTTGTTCATCTTTATAATCTTTCAGATGCTGTTTTGTTGAAGTTAGTTGCGTTGCTAATTCATTTTGCTTCTCAGAAGTTCTTTGTTTAAATTGATCTAAAGAGGTCTGAATTTTTTCTTTGACTTCTAATGCTATTTTCTCTGCATCTTGTTTAGATTTTTCAAGTTCTTTTATTGTATCATTCTGAATCTTATCTATAATCTGTGTTTTCTCTATATCATGAGCTTTAAAATCTTGAATAGTTTGTTCTATTGTTGAAGAAAGTCTCTCTTTTGTGGTTTCTTTAAGTTGTTCTGTTACTTCTAAACAAGAATCAAAAGAAGAAGCAGCATATTTTTCAACTTGGGTTTGTATTAGATTAATCAAATCAGTTGGTAAAAGATCAATCTTCTCAATAGCTGAACCTGTAAGCTCATTTTTCTTTGTTCTTATAGTTGTTTCACCTGCAATTTGGAAACGATCTAATTTAGTTCTTATAGTATCTCTTACATCATTGAGAGAGAGAACATATTGGTCAATTAGTTGTAAACCATTTTCATTTAAATCATTAGCTAAGTTCCTTATAGTATCTCTTGCATCAGATAATGGAGATTCAATTTGCTTTCTAGCTTTTCCTAGCTTTAAAACTGCTGATGTGTCGATAGAATTTAATGCTTCTGCTATTTTAGAAGACAGAAAATTTGTCTGTCTATCAATTTGCTCTACGCTTCGTCGAAGTTCTTGAGTCTTTTTAATTTGATCAGAAAAAAGAATATTGACTTCATTTGAAAGGTCCTCAATAACATTTTTCGATTCAGAAGTCCAAGAGTTATACGCTTCTTGCCAGATTTTTTGGTAATTATCAATGAATGTTTCTTGTGTTTGGGTTACTTGAGCTACTAAATCTTTGAGAACATTATCTAGCTCGGGAGCTAATTTTTCTAAAAACTCGCTATGGTTTTCAGTATGAGCATCTAGACCATTACAGATAATTTGCAAAAGATTTTCATGAGCTGTAGTTGTTTTTTCTTCAGTTGCTTTAGCAAGCATATCACTATTTTGTTTAGCTGAATGATGAAATTGCTTCACAAAAGCGTTCAGCTCTTGAACAAAAGTTTCCAATTTTGCAGAAAACACAAAAGGTTGGTCCATAACTCTTGACAAATAACCTTGAATTTCAGCACTGCTTTCTGCTACAAATTCAGAAGCTGTAGATTCAGCTTGTTCGCTATAATCAACATAACTTTGGTACAAAGTATCAACAACTTGTTTTATTAGTCCACTAACAACGTGAATATCAAAAACAGTTCCTTCGCCTGTTAATTCTAAAGTTCCACCGAATTTTGCTTTTTTCTGTTGGTATTCTTCTTTAGAGGCTTTTAATGCTGTAATAACACCATCTAAAGAATAGAGTGCATCCTTCTCAATTATTATATATTCTTTGAGAAAAGGTAGCATTCCAAAATATTGAGGTGTTTTACCACCAATTTTTTTCAGAAAACCTAACTCTTCCAAATTCTTGACAGATTGGATTAGAGTTAAAGGATCTATGCCAGTTACAACTAGTAATTCTCCAATTGTAACTTTTCCAAGACCAAGTGTTGCAGAATAAACCTTGATATCAGTTTCACTAAAACCAACACGAGTTAATAAAGGTGGGAGAATATCAATTTTTGACATTTAAATCATCCTTTCTCTTTCTTGATTTAACTAGGTAGCAGTTTACTACATAAATATTGTTACAATAAAGAAGTAAGAAGGTCTACTTAAAAAGAATATACAAAAGGCAAAGAAAAATTTTTTATTTTCTAATTATCTTCAAGACCAACTCTTGGACAGTAATCTAACAAAAAACATTCCTGACAATTGGGATTTTGAGCTTTACAAATAGTTCGTCCATGAGAAATCAGAAGATGGTTGATTCGACCCCACTTCTCTTGCGGGATTATCTCCATAAGATCAGTTTCAATCTTAGTAGGATCAGTATGATTTGTGAAACCTAATCTACGAGAAATGCGTTTTACATGAGTATCAACTGCAATACCTTCATGGACTTTGAACCAATCATTAAGGACTACGTTAGCAGTTTTACGTCCAACGCCAGGTAACTTTATCAAATCCTCAATAGATGAAGGTACTTGAGAGTTATAATCACTGAGAAGAATTTTTGACACTTCTTTTATGGATTTTGCTTTGCCTCGAAACAACCCAACCTTAGAAATAGCTACCTCAATTTCCTTGAGGGTTGCATTTGCGAAATCTTGTGGTTCTGGATACTTTTGAAATAGCTTTCTTGTGATAGAATTTACTTGTTTGTCAGTACTTTGAGCACTTAGGATTGTAGCAACCAACATTTGAAATGCTGAGGAATAGTTGGTTAACCCACCTTTAAATTCTGGGTAGGTCTTTTCTAAAAGGCTCAGAATAATCCGCGTTTTCTCCTCGTTTAACTTATTCATCACGAGATATAATAATATCCTAATTTTATATCTTTTGAAGTGTAAAGTATAGATAATTTTTGTTTTATGTTAATCTTTAAGAAGCAAGAAACATTTCAACTTTCAGAGTTTGGTGATTTTAAATGAATAATTTAACTGAGAAAATAACTAGAGAACAATGGAAGAAAATTGGATACATCATACTGAAAAGTCTAATTTTTACAGGATTATTTTCGATTCTTCATTTTCTTTATACTTTGAGTCCAAATCCATTTTTTCAAGCAATTTCTGGAAAAGATGAGTCAGTTTTCCAACATTGGAAAATGGGATTTTTTGCTTATCTCATACTAATTGGATTTGATTATCTCATTATTCGGAAGAAGGTGGAAAACAGGAATTCATTCGTATTCTCGAGATTCACAACTACACTGTTAATTCCATGGATTATTTTTGTAATATGGTATTTAGCACCAGCGTTTATAGGAGCACCACTATCATTTGGATGGGAACTAACATGGGCGTTAATAGTAGTTTTTATAACAGGTATCTTAGGGTCTATATTAGATAAAAATCTAGAAAAAGTTGAGTTTAACTTATCAGCAAAAATAATCATTATTGGCTTAGTAATAATATCTACATTCATATTCATATGGTTCTCATTTGTAAATCCTTGGATAGATGTATTTATGGAACCATAAAAAGTTCATTAAGAAATTTTAATTTTTTTATTTTTTTTTTTTGAAAAATAGTTATTAGCACGTGTAATAGTCTGAAATTTAGTTTGAAAAAATAAAAATGCAGCCAAGCGAGAAATATCAAATAATTTAAATAGTCTCCGAGAGAATAAATAAATTGTATAAAGGGGAACTTATAATGGGCGCAGGACAACGTAAAATCTTTAAAATCACCCTTCTTGGTGATGGCGCAGTTGGAAAGACAAGCCTCCGTAAGACCTATCTAGGTGAGGGTTTCAAAGATGGATATTCTATGACTATAGGCGCTGATTTTGCGGTGAAACGCCTACGAATTGATGACCAAGATTTTGTTGCACAAATTTGGGATCTTGCAGGTCAGCAAAGATTTTCCGCTGTCAGGGAAGTTTATTATCGAGGTACATCGGGATGTCTGTTGGTCTTTGATATATCTAGACGTTCAAGTTTCGAAAATATTCCATCATGGATTGCAGAACTACTAAAGAATAATAGTAATAGGGTTGTACCAATAGTTTTGATTGGTAATAAATCAGATCTTCGAGCATCAGCTAAAGATCCTATAATGAGAGAGCAATCTGAGGAATATGCTAGATCATTATCTCAATGGTCAGGATTTACTGTTCCATATATAGAAACTTCAGCTAAAACCGGAGAAAATGTTGATGAAGCTTTCAAAACACTTCTGAAAAACATCGTTCTTTTCTACGAGAAGTTATATGCACAACAGTAAAATTTCTTTTTTATTTCGAAAATTCACTCTTCTATTTTTATGTTCATAGTTTCTTCATTAAATTCGGGATGTAGAGAGACTGTACCATCCTCTTTTACCTGTAGTATTTTCATCTGTTCCAATTCAGAGATATAACGTCTAGTTTGTGATAATGAAACACCTAAAACAAAAGAAAGTTGTATTGGTGCTATAACTCCCATTCTTCTCAATAATGATATAATGTTGAATCTTGGATCAGTGGTCACTATTCTTTGTAAAATGTTTCTTTGAGCGTTCCATTTAACTTTATCTCGTTCCAGTTCTTGTATCTTCTCTTCTACTATTTTCTTTTCTGCTTCAATAGCTACTATTTGATCTGATAATTCATAAATTAATGACTCACGTTCTTCAAGAAGCAGTTGAAGCATTTCTTTTTCTTTCTGAAAATTTGAAGAAGAGAGAGTCTTTTCACTCCCTGCAACAGATTCTGAATCTTCTATTTTTTGTATCGCTCTATTTGTTGTTTGATAGGAGGATACTGAAAACATACTTGAAAGAAAATTGAACAATCTGAAAAATTCTGCTTTCATTTCTGAGATAATAGCTTCAGAAGAATTTTCTAATAACTCATTAACATATTCAATTGCTGGAGATAGTTCTAATTGATGATATTGTTTTGATTTAGGAGTTTTTTCAACCTTAGTACGTTTTTTGGGAGTTTTGATGTTTTCTTTTAGCTCACTGACTTCTTCAGATAGCTTTGAAATTTCTGATGCTATATCAATTAATTCGGGTTCTTCTTCCTGAGTTTTTTTATCATAATCTTCCATTTAAATCATCTATATCTTCGCTGTAGATTCTATTTTGAATCCTTCTGCTTCAGATGGAGTAATATCTAGATTTTCACTAACAAAAGCTACTCCCATCATTTTAGTTATGGCAAAGGTATCCTTAATTCTACTACCAACGGTATTTCGTGAGAAATGGAAAATACCTTGAGCTGAATTCATAATAATTCTTTCAGCTACTGGTTCTAAAACACCTTGGGGAAGTAGAAAGAAATGTACACCTCCAATCTTAGTAAAGTGTATAATTGTATTTTTCATAAAAGATATGAGCTCAGTAGAATCTTCATCTAACCTGTCTTCCTTCATCCACAATAAATCATCAAAAACACTAAAACAATGCTTATTTTGAGATTCTTTTACATGAAGCATTCGATCTAAAATTCTATTAACATAAGTTTTTCTTTTTACTTCTATTTTTCCTAACTTTAAAGCTGATGTCATAGAAGAGCTTGATAAATCGAACATATTTTCAAAATACCAATTCTTCCCTTCGTAGGGGCTTACATCCCAATTGTATGCCCGAAAAGAATTTTGGACATGATCATAAGGACGGCTACTATGAACATAAAAAATAACGTTATTTGCTGATTGCTGAGCCCAATTAAGTAGAATTCTCTGGATAAACAAAGTTGGTATAACTGTACCAGGAGGATAACTGACGAGGATAACCGAACCTTGTGGTATTCCTCTTCTGGTTGCTAATTCCATACCAAGTTTCTGATCTAAGGAGCGAATTCCAGTTAATATCAAATCTCCTCTGGAATCCTCAGATGCTTGTTTTTTTCCAATTCTCTCTATTCCTCCATTAGGAGCGTCCATATTCATCAAACATCCTCATAATTAAAGAGATTAAAATTGTTCTAATTCCCTTAAAGCTAATTCTAAATCGGAGATGAACTCATCTTGTACTTTCTTTTCTTCTTCAACAACAGGCTGAGGAGTCACCACAGCCACTGGTTTAGCTTCAGGAGTAATAGCTGGTTTTGCTTCGACATCTAATATGTTTCTGATTTTTTCAGCTGCGATTTTCATAGTTCTTCTAACCATACCTAAAGCGACACCTGTATCAGTAATTAAACATAAAACAGTACTTCCACAACTTGCTACTAAAATAAGTCCATCAGAAAATTCTGAAATTATAATGTCTAGTTCCGCCAGACCAACATTTGTTCCTTGTTGTTCACTAGCCAAGTAAACTGCACTGGCTATCGCACCTAGTGCCTCTGTTTCAAATTCATCAAAGGCAAATCGTGATGAATAAGCTAGTGTTAATCCTGTTTTATCAGCCAATATTACGTGATTTATATTGGCATCACTTGTTATAATCTCATGAAGTATTGTATTTATTTGGTCAGCACCATACAAGTATATCACCAAGTGTTTTAGACATTTCTTATTGTCTATTATTATTTTAAGATATATAAAGATTACAACAGCTGTAGTCTGATATATATTTATCAAGCAACGTTTTTAAACTACACAGTATTTCCTTTTATCATGATCATAAGTGCTAGTAGGGAGAAAATCTTCATAATTTACTCCTCTCCCAGTAAGCTGGATAGTAGAAAGTTCTACCTCTCCCATACATATTTCAACCACAAAATCGATCGTTAGATAATTAATTCCCGAATCTACTGTGAGAAGAAAGGATTCTCTTGTAAGTTGGTTTTCTAAGAACTTTCTTGTACTTCTTAACTGGTGGTTAATATATAGTTCGACATACTGTCTGTACGCTGTAAAATCATTTGCTAAGAAAGAAAGAGTAAGATTAATACTGTCATAATTTGCTGAGTTGTTAAAAACTGTTGTAACTGACCTTTTTTTCATCGAGGTTGTACTCCCCATAAACCTTAATAAGTCAGGAATAACAAGAAAAGAAGCAGTATCTTGTGTAATAGTTGTAGGTTCTATTCGCTCTATAGTTGAATAACTGTAGATGTGGATCGAGCCTGTTTCATACCACAAAGAGGTTTGTGCTTCTACCGTAAGTATGACTTCTTGCTCTTCATCAAAGTTGTCAGGATAGGCAAAAATTTGAGTTAAATTATGTCCTAGATGATCTTGGTAGAAACGTTCAACGCTAAGCACTACTTCTGTTTCTCCAAAAGTAAAAGTAATGGTTATGCCGTTACTATCGGTTTTATCTCCAGTAGTACTAAAAAGTAAGATTAAGCAATTAAAAGCATATAATTCTTCTTGGAGGGTGAAGGATGTTTGCTGCATACAGTAGGTAGAATTGTATTCAAAAGCAATGTTGGGGATGGAGATAGAATTACTACTTTGTTGAATATGATCTGAATAAGCTGGTAGACTGCTAAACCTTAGGACAAAAAAAATCACGAATAGTAGAACTCCTAGATTTCTCAGCTTGCATTTTCTCATTATCTAGCTTGCATTTTCTCATTATCTAGCTTGCATTTTCTCATTATCTAGCTTGCATTT
>CAZJUB010000008.1:69209-71742 GCA_964549075.1 uncultured archaeon
AGCTTGCATTTTCTCATTATCTAGCTTGCATTTTCTCATTATCTAGCTTGCATTTTCTCATTATCTATCTAGTTAATCTTTAGTTTGATTTATAAAGGAGAGAAAATTTTTTCTTATTTCAAGAAAGTTTTAGGAGATAATCTATAATTAAAGAAAAAGAGAGAGAGATTAGGGGAAGAATGGTGGATGATCATCGGGATCTGTTGGATCGGTTGGATTACCCTTAAGAGGGTATTGTTCTCTATAATCATTCCATCCATCCCCATCTGTATCAGCATCATTAGGTTTCGTCTGATAGACACTTTTCTCTCCCGTATCGTCATAGTCCCCGTCATCGTTAAGGTCGTACCAGCCATTAATCTCTTCTAAGTTCGTAAGACCATCACCATCATCATTGTCATCAGCATCGGAAGCATCAAGAGGATCAAGATTCCAAAACACTTCATCTCCATCAATGATTAAGTCATCATCTGTATCAGAGTCATTGGGGTTGGTTCCAACATAATGTTCATCTATATTTCGCATACCATCATTATCTAAGTCAAGAGCACCATCTGAGTCATCATTAGGGTCATACCCATAGTAAATTTCCCAACCATCCTTACAACTGTCATTGTCAGAGTCAGCATCGTTAGGATCAGTATCATAGGTATTAACTTCTTCTCCATCAGTTAATCCATCATTGTCAGAATCGGGATCATCTGGATCAGTAAAACTAGTACATAATTCGTAACCATCATTTAACCCATCATCTTCAGTGTCAGCATCATTTGGATCTGTTAAACTTGTAAATAATTCATAGTAGTCATTTAACCCATCATCATCAGAATCAGTATCATAGGGGTCAGTTCCATAGAGATATATCTCTTGAGCATCAAAAATTTCATCACTATCAGTGTCTGTGAAATAAAGTTCTGCAGCATCAATAGCCTTCATAGCATCAACCAGTCCCCAGCCATAGTAGTCATCTTTTCCTTGTGCACCTATGTCTATAGCTGTTATTTTAAGCACATCCTTAACTTGTGCTGGAGTAAGATAAGGTTGTGCTTCTAAGATTAGCGCACATAGCCCTGCTACGTGTGGAGCTGACATGGAAGTTCCTGACATTTTCGCTATACTATCGTCTAAGTAAGTACTCCAAATTGATGTTCCTGGAGCGACCAAATCAAGAGTTTCTCCATAATTACTGGCATTACCTTCTCCCCATCCCCAATCTGGATACCCGGCTCGAATAAAGTCTTCAGAGACTGCTCCAACAGAGATAGTTTAATAGTATTTAGCGGGATAACATAAATCAGCATCGTCATTGCCAGCAGCTGCAACGATTACAACACCTGCAGCATAAGCATCTTCGATTGCTTTCTTTATTGCAGGTATGTCAGAGGATGTTCCCCAGCTTATTGATATTATATCCGCACCATGACTAACAGCCCAATCTATTGCACTAGCTACTCCTGAAGGTGTAGTAAACTGTCCATATTGATTCATAACTCTAGCAATGATAAAATCACATTCAGGTGCCATACCTATCATTCCATCATCATCATCTCGAGCCCCTATAATTCCTGCACAGTGTGTACCGTGTCCATATTCATCATTTGCACTAAAGTCACCATAGTAAAAGTCATATTCATCCACAATCTTTCCAGTAAAATCATGATGTACACTACCTGATTGTTTATCGATACCGCTGTCAATTACAGCGACTTTGATACCATCTCCAGTATAGTTTCCACCTATATCAGTAGCATTTTCATATCCTCCAAAGACCCAATCTGCTTCAACGGCATCAACACCCCAATCAAGAGTATCTGCACAGTAAGTTGCGAAACCTAAATGATTTTGAGGTGCTGGTAGGTTTCTTATTTCTTTTTGCATCATTGATAAAGTTCTTTCTGCTTCAAAAATAACTCTAGTAGTTACATCTGTTGATGCTATTGAAATATTACTAGTTGTTATTATAGAGAAAATAATTAAAAAAATTAAAGAAAATATCACAATTTGTTGTTGATTTTTACAATCTCCCATTTGGTTTTCACCAACATTCTGCTATTTTTTCTATCTATAAAAGGATTTTGCTTTATTTGTCGATTAATTTGTTAACTAATTCGAAGTAGAAAAACTAATATGTCTGTAATTACAACTATCTGTATTATGATATGGAAGGGAATTAAAGCTCAGATTACCATTCTGTCTCTATTTTTCACAGTTTGTTTGGTAGCTGGAACTCTTGTTTTCACCTTGGCTCCTCCTGATAACGAAGCCAATATTATCTACATCAGATTGATTGACATAACATGGCCCCCCCCTCCAGAATTGATTATACAAAGTGAAACATATGTTTCATATGACGTACCTATGGTGTTTGAACTCTGGAATCCTTCGAAAACTACTTACACATACACCACTGGAAATAGTAATTTACTAAACCCCCAGATGAAAATAGTACTGGCAGACAATTATTCATTTGTTACAGGCTATATCTTCTGGATTTTTATAACTACTCACACTATTCCCCCAGGCGTTACAGTAA
>CAZJUB010000009.1:0-31058 GCA_964549075.1 uncultured archaeon
ATTGAAATTTAATTGTGAATAGTAGAAGTGTTGTTTTAGCTTCTTCTCTAACTGCTTCAGAGTTGTCCTTTAAAGATTCGAAAAGTGGCTCAATCATAGTAATGTCATCAAAGTTCTTTAGATCTCTTGCAGCTGCATATCGTACTTGTGGGTGTTCATCCTTTAATCCAAAAATTAGAAAGTGGACAGTTTCAGGATTGGCGTGCTTTCCAAATGAAGAAATCGCTGAAGCTCTTACCTGCCAACTACTGTCTTCTAAGGCTTGCGATAACGCAACTGATGCTTTGCTAAATTCGATTTTTCCAAGTATTTCTGCTGCATAACTTCTTACATCATCATCTTTATCCTTTAGTGATTGAATTATTGTTTCTATTGCTTTATCATCATTGATGTATGGAACCAATTGCTCCAGAGCTAATTGTCTCAAAGCAGGATTATCATTAGCAAGTAATTGAATACTCTTTTGAATTTGTTCTTCTGACATTTTGTAACCTCAGGATAATTAAGAATCTCAAGTTACTATATCTTTTGTAAAATTTAAGATTAGTGAAAGCAGTAATATTAGAAAAATTTTCATTACAAAGTTTTAAATAAAATTGGTTACATTCATCATATCATCCTCTTAAAGTTAAGTGAAAGGTTATTACCATGCTAACCAATAAACAAAAGTTCTATTATGCAATTTGTAGATTTGGTTCAACTATTTTACTAAATATTGTTTTTGTAGCAACTTTTTGGATGTACACTAATCAAGTAGAACTTGATCCTATCTTAAATGGAGTAGGCAACGCTGTAGGAAAATTGGTGATTGGTGTTTCTTCACTGGTCTTTGGTTATCTCTCAGATTCTTTATCATCATCTAAAGCTAAACTAGGGAGACGAAAGCTTTTCATTTGGACTGGTGCTCCAGCTCTCGCTTTTTCATTTGTTATGCTCTTTACTCCTCAATTCTTTATCCCCTCTAGTAGTCAAACTATGAAATTTGTCTGGTTACTTGTTTGGAATGCAATGTTCCATCTGTTCTATGGTTACTTACTTATTCCTTTCCAAAGCTGGATGCCAGAAATTACTAATGAAAATGAAAGAGTTCAAGTATCAGCTCTTCAGAATGCAGTTAATTTAATAGGAAGTGCTGTAGGTTCAGGATTTGTTCTCATCATGTCTGGTTTTATCTCTGAGGATCCAGCAGGAATTTATGGTAAACCTGGAACTTATTTGTTGATTTTTGCATTAATTTTTGCTTTTATAGAGATGATAGTCTTCTTACCTGCTCTTTTGAAAATCAAAGAGAAAAGAATAGTTCATGAAAGAAGAAAGATTCTTGATGAGCTTAAAGTAGCACTAAAGAACCGTAACTATATGCTTTGGGTGGGGAGTTTTACAATTTTAAATGTAGGAGTGACAATTTTAACCGCTCTCTTACTTGATTTTCTTGAAACAGTTTTAGGGATTGAAAATACAGTTCAAAAGACTCTTTTTGGGGGAGTAATGTTTATTATAATTATTATTAGTTTCTTCTTCTGGTCTAGGTTCTCGAAGAGATTTGGAAAGAAATGGTCGTTGATATTGTCTTTTTCGTTCCTAGTGATTTGGATGCCGTTAACACCTCTTGTTGGAAGGATACCTGCTATCCCAGCCATTATTCAAGGTTATGTGTTTGGAGCAGTAGCTCTGTTTGTAATGTCTTCAGCTTATCTCTTTCCTTATGCAATATTGGCGGATTTTGCAGATGATGATGAGAGGTCTACATCAGAAAATCGTTCTGGGATGTATACTGGATTTAAGAGTTTGCCATTTAATATAGCTCAAGCAACAGGTTTTATCCTCGCAGGTGTAATACGAAAATGGCCTGAAGGGCTTCAATGGTTGGGACCTATTGTTACCATCTTCCTAGTACTTGCTATTCCTATAATATGGCAAGGCGATTTTGATCCCTTTCTAAAAGATGAAACAGTTAAGAAAACTTCAATATTTAAACAAATTTTCAATAAAAATATTAATAAAAAAGATTAGTAGTTGAATACTCCATTTCTTGCAGCTAGGGTTAGCTGTCGAATGTATGAGTACTCACTTGCTAAACTCTTTCTTTGTTCTGCGATTTTTTGTTTTTCAGTTTTGACTTTCATTGCCATTTTTTTTGCACCTATAATAACATAAACATCTCTTTATTAAAGGATTTTTTTAATTAATTCGAATAATGGTTAAACTAAGGAGTCAGATGACATAACTGGTTTTAACAACCTTTAAGTGATAATATTAAGTTAATAAGGTCTAAAGTGCATATGTTAAACCTAAAGGTTAAAGCAAGGAATTTTGACCTCTCGTAAAGTTTAAGATAGAAGTTTCCAAGTCAACTTATGAAAGAATGGACCTTGATTTCTTGGAATGTTAATGGAATCCGAGCTGTTTCAAAGAAAGAAGTATATGAAAATCTTAAATTTAATGAGTGGTTATACAAAACTTCTCCTGATGTTTTATGTATTCAAGAAACCAAAGCTCAACCTGATCAATTAACTGCAAAACTACTTAATCCTCAAGGTTATCAAAGTCATTGGTCATCTGCTGAACGTAAAGGATATAGTGGAGTTGTTACATACTCAAAAATTAAACCTACAAAGATTAACACTAACCTTCCATCTGATAAATATAACAATGAAGGAAGGTTGATGGAAACAGAATTTTCTGATTTTGTTTTATTAAATGTCTATTTTCCTAATGGGAAATTAAGTGCTCAAAGATTGAAATACAAAATGGGCTATTATGATTCATTCTTAGAGCATGTAATTAATCTGAGAAATGAAGGCAAATCAGTTATTATTTGTGGAGATGTCAATACTGCTCATACTGAGATTGATTTAACACATCCTAAAGGCAATGAAAATGTTTCTGGTTTTCTTCCAGAAGAACGTGAGTGGATTGATAAATTGACTTCGATAGGATTTATAGATACATTTCGATATTTCAATAAAAATCCAGAACAATATACTTGGTGGTCTACAAGGAACGTTTACAATGGCGTTACTGCTAGAGAAAGAAATGTAGGTTGGAGAATAGATTATTTCTTTATTTCTGAGAACCTGTTAGATAATTTAGTTGAATCAACAATAATGAATGATGTAATGGGTTCAGATCACTGTCCTATTAGAATTAAGTTGAAATTTAACTAATGTATAGTGGATATCTATATTAATATGTTCAAATATCCCCTATTTTATGCTTGAAATTGTGAAGTTAGATGATATTGATATTCAGAAATTCTGGGTTTATGTTATGAAAGATATACCTAGGTATTTCTTCTTTATACTCGATAAAAAACAATATCCTGAGAATAGCAAATTCTTAATTGCTTTAGAAGATCAAAAGATAGTAGGAATATGTCTTATCTGGAAAAATAGTGTTGTGCATGTTCGTGGTCAGAATAGAGAAATTGTGAAAGCTCTAGTTACTGCTATACCCAAAGACCTTCCAGTTAACCAGATTAGTTTTCCATCTCAATATAAAAAACTATTACATGATTTGTATCCTAATTCAAAATACAAAATCTCTTTGCATAGGATGTTATTAAAGAAAGAAAATATGATGCCAAGATATCAATTAGGTAAACCTTTTACTCAGAAATCCTTAACCGAAGAAGATGCACCAGATATTGCCAAATTATGTGCAGAAGCTGACCCAGTTTATTGGGGAAATGCAAAGGCTGAAAATTACGTTTTCGATGAAAATCAGATTTATACTGGTTTATTTGATGGAGAGAGATTGATTTCTTTTATGTATGCCTGGGTTGATGAAGTTGCAGCAATTATAGCAAATGTTGCCACACATCCTGACTATCAAAATCAAGGACTAGCAACATATATGGTTAATGAAGGAATTCATATAATGATGGAACATACAGAAATCGCCATTATTCATGTACTTACTGATAATGCACCTGCAATTAAAGTATATTCCAAAGTAGGGTATGAAGTATATGCAACTTATGAAATGGTAGGAATATAGGATAGTTGAAAGACTATTTTTTTGATTTCTTCTTTGTTTTCATCATAAGAAAATCTGGAAGAGTATCATTGTCCATGTAAGCTTGTCTTGGATATTTCTTTACAATTTCCTCTGATGCCATTGGTTCACTCATCTCAATAATCTCTAAATTGTTTTTTACTAACTCATTAACATATTTGCTAATTGGTCTTGGAAATGCTAGTGATGACGTTTCCCATCCAACTGGTAGAAGTGCAGGTCTCTCATCGAAGTAATTCAAAGCGATCTTTCTCTTATCTTCGTTTCTTTGACTATCTGGAGGAACACGCATAGATGTTGTTACGGGCCAAGCAAATGCTGGGTGAGTTATACTAAAAACAAAAACTCCTCCATCTTTCAATACTTCAGAGATGTTCTTTAATGTGACTTCATAGTCAGCAATATCCATCAGAGCCATATTACAAATGATTTTATCAAAGGTGTTCTCTCCGAATTCATCTCCTAATTGTTCAGCTGCCATCTTTAGATAATGAATACCTAACTTCTCTTGTTCTTCTCTCTCTTTTGCTCGATCAATCATTTTTGAAATATCAATTCCTGTTACTTTGACTCCAAGTTTCGTTAAATACCTTGCAACAGTCCCTTCACCACAAGCAACATCTAGTATCTCTTCGTCTTTATGTGCATCAAGTAATCGATAGACTTCAGGCAAAATAAGATTAGTATGATGATACTCATCTTCTGCTTCTGGAGAGATCCAATATTTAGCTATTTTGTCCCAAGTTGATTTAGGTGTATATTCATCGAGAGAATTAAGTCTAGTAAATCTAGGTGCATCTCCAATATCAAGCATTCTTTCTGACCCCCAGGCTTTATTAGGAAATTCTTGTTGCTTTTTCTCTTTATAGATTGGCATCCAAATTACAATTTCTTCTTCTGGTGTGAGATCTCCGATTTGGAAAGGGTGTCTTCCTTCATACTCAGCGAAATCTAATGCAGGATTAGGAGAACCACACTTATGACATGGAATATTATAATAATAATCATAGAAAAAGAATTCTTCTCTAATCATCTCTTCTTTAGCACATCTTAAGCAAGTAAAAACTCTGCATTCAGGGCACCAAGAAATTCCATTAAAGTGAGTGGATTTACCACATTTATCACATTTGTATTGATAATGAAGATGACAACGAGGAGTGAAAGAATCAATATTTTTAGAAGCAAAATTCTGAGGATAATCTTTAGCAATTTTCGCATATTCAGAACAATAGAAACACAACTTATACTCTGAAGATACCATGAAGAAAGAAAAGGAGAGAAGTATAAAAGAATAATCTATTGCTTTTACTTCTTAGCTCTGATAAAGAACCAGTATTTGCTAGTTGATATTTCTTCAATACTAAAACCTGCTCTCTCAAGATAGAGTGTATACATTTCTTCATCTTGATTTTGGATACTTGTTCCATACCCAGTTCCAAATTTCTCTTTATCAGGTAATGATATTTGAAGTGTAATGATGAAACTTTCTTTGTTAGTATCTATTTTTGAATCCCAAATCCAGAATTCTCCCCCTGTTGAAAGGACACGATAAATCTCTTTGATTGCTTTTTCCTTATCTTTATGACTCATATACATTCCACTGAAGAATGAAGTGGCATTATCAAATTCTTCATCTTCAAATGGTAGGTCTAAAGCATCAGCAACCATCCATTTAGCATCAGAAGTTTTGTCAAAAGCTTCGTCGATTTCATCTTGACGTTTATCAATTGCTGTAACTCGTTTTCCACCAACTTGTGCAATAACACCTTCTCCACCTGCACCAATGTCAATAATAGAACCATCAGGGATTTTTTCTATCACTATTTGTTGAAACGGAGTAACTTGTGTTTTTTCAGGATTAACACCTGGTATTTCAGGAATCTCCTCATTGGTTGTATTTTTTTTGTTCATATATTCCACCGAAGTGTTCTGAATATTCTCGATTGGTCACGTGTTTTTAAGATTGTGGCCACTTTGTGTTCACTTTTGTAGGATAAACTTGGTCACAAGTCACTGAGACTAAACCTGTTTTTCATTATTTTGCAAAGAGAGGGACCTTTCTAAATGGGACACTATACAAGAACATTCCACCTTATCGGCAGTGGAAAACACCTTTATTTCCTGTGGAAACAAAATCCTCTCATTTGTTGAAAATCCACAATTGTGGATAATTGTTGTTAGGTCCCATAAGTATTGCTCCGTTAGGATATCGAGCGCTGATAGTACAGGTATTCCCATTATTGCTTATTTCCACTAATATATAATGTAATGCTTGCTCCCCATAAGAGTAACCGTATATCTCATTGTCATCTGAATATGATTCTAAATCGGGTGCATGGTAATACAAATGGTGATTCTCATCTTCTGCATAGATTTCATTTTGTGGATTATCAACAAATCTACTTGCGTTCCAATGTCTTCTTTCAATTGTTATATCTTGATACTCACTTGCTGAAATATTGTAAAACTGTCTTATGTCAATAAATGGTTGGTGATCCAGCACTCCATAATCAACTTCTAAATGTGCCCCACCTCCGCCTGAGCACCAATAATGTGTTTCATTGCCTGATGGTAAGTCTGTTTCATTATATAATAATCCGCTGTTACCATAAATGTAGCTCCAATGCTCATAATGATGATCATGTCCGAAAAACACACCATCCACATCATATCTATCCGCAATTGGAATCAACCATTTCTGTAACTCCCAATTCTGACTTGAAGTACCAGTTGTCAAAATAGTATGGTGAAAACATATGAAAATCCATTTTTGCCCAATTGATTTTGCGTTAGTAATGTCTTGAACAACCCATTGTTTTTGGATTTGTGTCATACTATGTCCCTCCGCATCAAAATTATCTATCATAGTGAAATGTACATTCCCATAATTAAATGAGTAATAATTTGCGTTTGATGTTTCATAATTATACTTGAACAGATTATGATAATTCTCTGCACTTTCACCTTCATAATCGTGATTACCAACAACAGATTGAAACACGCTTTCTGATGCGAAGAGTGGAATATTCTGGAGTACGTTATGCCACAAAGTTCCAGATCCTCCTGATGAACAGATATCTCCAAGCTGTAAAATGAAATTAGGTGATTCATTTGCGATCCCAAGCGCAACAATTCTTCCCGCCTCTTGAGTTCGACTATCAGTTGGTTGCATATCTCCAACAATGCAGAATTTAAAATCCACACTGAGATAAGCTGGAGCAGTCACAAAGCTAAAAACATGTGATTCTTCATAATTGTGGAATTCTTGCTCAATTTTATAATAATATCTAGTATTAGGTTCTAAATTATTTAATTTTATGTGGTGCAAATGGGATTCAAAATTTTCTTTTTCAACGTATATTTGATTATTAAAATTTGAGTCCATACTGTAAGTAATCTTTCCCTTAATTTTATCTTCTGACAACCAATTAACGACGACTGAAGATTTCGGATTAGCATCCCAAGTTAACCAAGGACCATCATTCCAGGAATAATTCTGCTCGAGTGAGACAGAGATACCAAATTGAGTAAATAAAGTAATACCTATTGAACATGCAACGATAGTAAAAAGAAAAATTGATGAAATAACTATTTTCCTTTTTTTACTCAAATTAGTAGTCCAATAAATCTTCTTTAGCTTCATTTAAGTAGACCATCAAATAGTAGGTTGATTTTAACTTTTTTAACTATATAAAAATATATAGAAGAGATTTTCTCATCTAAAACATCTAAGTTATTTATCGGTCTACTATGCCTACTCCTCTAATTCCCCTATTTGCTATCCAATTTATTATTATATCTCTAAGCTCTTTGATGCCTTCTAGATTAGCACATGAGGTGTTAATCGTTTTAATGTGGTTTATGTCAATTGGTAATGCGTGGTCATGTACATATTCTAAAATTGTTGAACTTACATTAGCTATGTTCTTCTCATCTGGTTTATCAAGATCTGTCTTATTGGATACAAGAATGATTAAGGTATCTTCGTAAATCCATTCTTTTGCAATAGCAAATCTTAACCAAATCTCTAAAGATTCGAGTGTATTAAATCTTGTAACATCGTAGATTAGCAATAGAACTGAGATTCTTAATAAAGCTGGAAAACAATCGAAAACAGATAATATTTCATCAAAAGTTGTACTCTTTTCAGATACTTTTTGTCTTTGTCCTGGAAATACATAAAATTGTAAAGTAGTAGTTACAGGTATATTATCAACAATAACTTTTTCACTACTAAATTCTATTTCAATATTGTAGGATTTCTTCGTCTTGAGCAAAAGCTGTTTAAGATCTTCTTCAGAAATATCTGGTTTTATAATTAATCTTGATAGTACAGATTTTCCTGTAAATCCATCCCCTAATGGGATAACTGCACCTGTAGCATAGTGTTTTAGTTCATCTGTCATAGTATCTAACCAATGGAATTTCTATAATTGTGCTACTCAAAGAAATATTCCTTATCTTAGAATAAAATACTTTGCAAAGTAACAAACCAAATCCTTGGAGAGAAAATTAACTGAAAAGGATTTGTATCTAAATTAAATCTTACAAAATCCTTCATAGTAATTTCTTAATTTTTTCACTGCTCATAACTCTTCCTTCGCTTACAACTTTGCCATCAATGCGAACTGCGGGAGTCATAAAGACATCTAAATCTGCAAATTTAGAAATATCAGTAAAATACTCGATACTATATTCTTCTGTTTTACCTGCTTCTTTAACTGCTTGTTTAGCAATCTCGTATTGTTTTTCACATTTACTACAACCTTTTCCGACTACTTGTATCAATTTTTTATCTGTCATATTTTCACCTACTTTTAACTAAATGAAATTGGTTCATTTGAGAATATTAATCCGAAGAGTAATCCAGCTAATACTGTAAATACTACAACTAATAAAACATAAACCAGATTCTTTTTGTCTCCTATAAATTTGCGAGTTACTAAAATACTTTGGATTGATAATTCTGGATCAGCTAATAGATATGCGAGCAATACACCTCTAGACATGCCTAAATCTAGGAATAATTTTGCAATAGGAACTTCCATCAATGTTGGAAAATAAGCTACTACTCCAAATGTGACACCAGTAAGGTTAGCAACCACTGTATTACTACCAGCTACACTCTCGATAAATTCTGGAGGAATTAGTTGTCTTAACATACCAGCTATAAAAACTCCTATAATAAGATATGGAAAAATCTTTTTGACAAAGATCCATGTTTCAGACATCCATTCTTTACTATCTTCTTTATCAAATTTTATTATTGTATAAACAAGTATCACTACTCCAACTATGCTTGAGAGAACTGCTTTCATCCCCATATTTGCCAAATTTACTTTAAAAGCTTCAGATGAAAAATATTCCAAAGTTCCTACTAATTCAGCTCCTCCTCCTCCATTTGTTGAGAAATAACTTATTTGAGATGTGCCTGTAAAGAGAAGATATATTAAACCAAGAAAGATGTTTATCTTTGCATTTTTGAGAATTAAACAACAAACAACTAATAATACTACTCCTGTTCCCCATATGATTGTTTGAATTAAAGCTGGATTGTTTACGCCAATAATTTGCAAGTTGCTCTTATTAAGAAATGCAATAAACACTCCGATAACAACAATCAAGCTAACAATCAATCCTTTTACGATATTAACTGCCTTTAACTCCCTTCTTTCTTTAATTTCAGGTTGTCGATTTTTTTCCTCTAATTCTTCTTTTTCTTCCGATTTTTTTAGTTTATTTTTCCTATCACGGAAAATTAAATCCATAATTAAACCAATCAAGATTGAAAATACAAAAGCAAGTATAGCTCTTGCTATTGCTATGTCTGGACCTATTAAAGTACCTGTATAAGTTAGTGCTAAGATATTTACAGCAGGCGCAGAAAACAAAAATGTCATTGCTGGTCCAAGTCCAGCACCTTTTTTCTTAATTCCTGCGAATAAAGGAAGAACTGTGCATGAACAAACTGCTAGTAAGAAACCTGAAATCGCTGCTACTGGATAAGCTATTATTTTTCTTGCATCTTTTCCCATATATTTTATTATCATATCTTTTGGAACAAAAACTATCATTGCTCCTGCTATAAAAAATGCTGGGATTAAGCAAAGTAATACGTGTAATGACAAATAGTCAGCGAGAGCTAGGACTCCTCCTAAAAGTACTTCTCCTAACTTCGCAATCCAAATTAAGCTCACCATTTATATCAGTTGTTCATATCGAAATTATTCGATATATAAATTTGGTGGTTGAGCTCAGTGAGATGAGTATAAAAATGGGTTTTGATAGAAAGTTTTATCTCATTATATATAAATTGTGAACTGAAAATGACTAACAAGCATGAACAAACAAAAAATGAACTTGAGCAAAAATTGTCTCAATTATATGAGCAAGGAATTGTAACTGAATTAGCTAAAGAAAGGATTTCTGATTTAGAAGAAATAGAAAAACTCATACCTGGTATGAAGAAGGATGAACAGATAAACAAGTTGCTAAAATTGTTCAAAGCTTTAGCAAATAAGAATCGTCTTTTAATTCTCTGGCTATTAATGAATGGTGTTAGATGTGCTTGTGAAATAGAACATTTACTCAACTTATCTCAATCAACAGTGTCGCATCATATTAACTCTTTAGTCGAAGTTGGTGCTATTGATGCAGTGAAATCAGGTAAATGGAATCTAGTGGAGTTAGAAGAAAAAGCCTTTACCAAAGAATTCTTTCTCTCTTTACTGAGTTCGATCATTTAGATCACTTTTTTCCAATGCATAGATTTTTAAATCGATTTTTTTCGATATGTGTGTGAGGACTTATGAGTGACAATGCAAAACTTTCAGTTCTAAACAAATTTCTCTACATATGGATAGGTTTAGCAATGGTTCTTGGTGTTTTACTAGGAAAATTTATTCCTGGTATTACTGAATGGTTTGACAAATTCCGTTTTGATACTGTCTCAATACCAATAGCTATAGGTTTACTCTGGATGATGTATCCTGTGTTAGCAAAGGTGAAATATGAAAAGTTAAGAGAAGTTACAAAAGATTGGAAGGTCTTTTCATATTCCATGTTTCTTAATTGGGCTATTGGACCATTTGTGATGTTTGGCTTAGCAAAATTATTTTTATCAAATTATCCAGAATATCAAATTGGTTTGATTCTTGTTGGAATTGCTCGTTGTATTGCAATGGTTCTTATCTGGAATCTACTCGCAGGAGGAGATAATGAAAAAGCTGCAATTTTAGTTGCTGTAAATTCAATATTACAAATATTCCTTTATTCAGTTTATGCTTATTTTTTGATAGGTACATCATTAGATATTTCGATGTGGGATGTAGCTAAGAACGTTCTTATTTATCTTGGAATACCTCTTGTAGCTGGTTTTCTAACAAGATTCTCATTAATAAAAATCAAAGGAAAGGATTGGTATGAAGAAAAACTTATGCCTAAATTAAGTCCAACAGCAATGATCGGTCTATTATTTACTATTATAGTTATGTTTGCTATGCAAGGAGAAACGATTATTCAAAATCCTGTTGATATCCTTAGAATATCTGTCCCACTATTGTTCTATTTTATTTTGATGTTTGGTTTCAGTTTCATATCTTCTTGGTTACTAAAATTCAAGTATGCAGATACCGTTACTATTTCATTTACAGCTGCAAGTAATAATTTTGAATTAGCAATTGCTGTAGCTGTTGGGATATTTGGTATTGCTTCCAAACAAGCCCTTGCGACAACAGTAGGACCTCTGATTGAAGTTCCAGTTCTCTTAGCATTAGTCTATGTAGCAAGATGGGCTAGAAAAAAAATGTTTAAACTTGAAACAGTGGCTTCTAGTGAATGAATATACTAAATTTTAATTAGAAGTTGTTTCAGCTTTTTAGTCTCGAATATTTTTGTCGATTTTATTATTTTTTTTAATCATAGTGATGGAGAAATCTTTAAAGTGAATAGTGTAAAAGAACCTTAACAACATCTGGGTGTATAGAATTATGTATGATCAATTTAGTGAAATTGGACCACACTTTGAATTAAGTGAAACTCATAAAATGGTCCGTCAAAGTGTAAGGGAATTTGCAGAAGCTGAGATTGCTCCTTATGTAAAAGAGTGGGATCAAGCTCATACCTTTCATCGACCCATCTTAAAAAAGATGGCTGAACAAGGTATTTTAGGTTTAAGTATTCCTGTGAAATATGGTGGTGGAGGTTTAGATTACATCTCCCTAGCAGTTGCTTGTGAAGAGTTGGAACGTATTGACACATCTTTTAGAGTTATCCTCTCTGTTCATAATGGTTTAGTTAGCTCAACCATTTGGCAATGGGGGAATATGGAACAGAAAAAACAATATCTCCCTATACTTACTGCTGGGGAAAAGATGAGTACTTTTGGTTTAACAGAACCTGCTGCTGGAAGTGATCCTGCTGGATTGAAAGCTAGGTGTCGTCTTGAAGGAGACGAATGGATTATTAATGGAGAAAAAATGTGGATAAGTTATACTGAATCTTCAGATATATTCTTAGTTTTTGCATATGAGGAGAATGTTAGACATAAAGGAATGAGAGCGTTTATAGTTGAACGTGATTTTGGAGGTATAACTACTGGTAACATAGAACATAAAATGGGAGTGAAAGCAGGAGAAACTGGCTGGATGCATCTTGATAATACTCCTGTTCCAAAAGAGAATTTACTTGGTTTACCTGACGAAGGTTTTAAAGTTGCTATGGCTGGACTTGATTGGGGTCGTTATACAGTTGCAGGTGGAGCTGTGGGAGGAGCAAAAGCTTCCTTAGAAGCTGCTGTCAAATATGCAAATGAAAGAGAAACTTTTGGAAAGAAAATTGGAGAGCACCAATTTGTACAAGGTATGATTGCAGATAGTGTTGCTGATATCGAAGCCGCTGAGCTTTTAGTCTGGAAAGCAGGGTGGACAAAGAATCGTGGAAGAATAAACACTCGTGAAACTTCAATGGCTAAATGGTATGCAACTAATGCAGCTGTTAGATGTGCAGATAGAGCAATACAGATTCATGGAGCATATGGTTTTTGTGATGATTATCCAGTAGCAAGATATTATAGAAATGTTCGTGGAGCTACAATCTACGAAGGAAGTAACGAAATACAGAAAATAATCCAAGCAAGATATGCACTTGGGTACTATGAGGATAAACCTCTAAGATGTATGCCACCCGTATATGACCCAGATGAGTGGGCAAAAGAGGATACAGATAAATTCTGATCTTCACTTCTCTTCTTTTTTGAACTTAGCAAGAAATGAGTAAACTCTTTTGCAAATAAATGAATTTGAAAACTACTAATAGATTTTAACATCATATAACTAAGCTTAATATGGGTTGGTCAATTCACCATCTTGAAAAGAGTAAAAATCTGCAAAACCAAAAATTTTGCAGAAATAATTATCTATGTTTTCTTAGCTTTCTCCTTTTTTTTCTTCATTTTTTCAGCGGTTTTATGAATACTCTCAAAGAATGGGTCAAAATTACCCAAATAAATTGTCGGTAGAGAAAGTAAGAAGAATAAAGCTACTATAGGACCTAACCATTTTAATCCAATACCTGATCTGAATGTCAGGTGAACTGGAAACTTTTCTAAACTTAATATTAAAGATGTAACAATTCCTGTACTATGGGGGGTATAAAGAATAGGAACTAAAAGATAAGCAGTTGCTTGAAAGATGTTAAGAGGAATCGAGTTGAATCCTGTATACATGCCTGCTCTAGATTCGTTAGTTTTCCTTTCATCTTCATCTGCTAAATCTCCAATTATAGCATTTGGGAAGAGATATGTTGTTGATAATCCAAAACCAAGAAGAAGACCAAAGATCCAAGTTTGGATATTGTTGGGAATAAAAGGTATCTTACCTAATACTAATGTTAATGGTAAGATTACTATTAAACAACCATAACTTATGAACAGTCCCTTACGCTTTCCTATCCTTTTGGACATCTTTTCCCAAAAGATGAAACTTACCATTGTTGTACCAAACATTGCTATTGCAAAAACAGCAAAATCCAGCATCCCCGTCAGTCCTAAAAAACTAATCAAATTGAAGGTTAAAGCTGTTAAAATTGTTAATCCCATAGAGTAAATGCCTTGAGTGATGAACCAAAGAACGTAATTTCTATTAGACAAAACTATTTTGAACTCTCTAAGAACATTTCTTTCTTTTCTTGTAACAGGTTCTTCTTTGACTTTAAGAAGAACGGGTAAGAATGCAGCAACCTCAATTAAAGCAAATATAACAACTACAATTAAAAGAATGAGTCCCAATCTACCCTTAAGAGCGTTTATCGCTCCAACTTTCTTAATTTGATCATCAAGCATCCCTGAGAAAATAAATGCAAATGCTAAGCCTCCTACAGTAGCAACAAGATTAGCTGTGTTTTGCAATCCTGACATGGCAACTCTATCATCTTCCGTTGTAACTTCAGGCATCCAAGCTTGATATGGTGTTGTTAAATAACCATAGAAGAGGTTGAACAAGGAATTCCAAATCAGCAACCAAGCAAAAATTAAGGCGTCATCTCCAATTGGTATAAAGTAATGAGGAATAAATATCATGACGAAGGATAATGCTAAAATTGGTGCTCCCGTCCACACAAAGAATTTTCTTCTTCCCCATCTAGGATTCTTCAGGATGTCCGAAATATAGCCGAATATAAAACCTGAAAATGCAATTATAATCTTCCCTACTGCATTTCCTACTGCATTCAATGTTTGATCTAACTCAAATGCTGTGCTATATATGTAAACAATTGCGATTGTAACAATTTGCATGAAAATTGCAGTGCCAAATTTAGCAAAACCAAATGCTACTCTCTGCCCTCTAGTCAGCTTATGACTTACAGTACCTTCTACTACAGCCATAAACATCTGTTGAGATTGCAATTATAAAAAAATTGTGTGAAAAAGATGAGTTTTTATCTCATTTTTTCTTGATAATAATAATTTGGTTTGTAAGTTAATGGCCACTCAGGTTCATTATCTAGAATCTCGTGTATTTGTTCTAGTATATCTTTTGATAAAACTATATCTGATGCTTTAACATTTTCAATAACATGTTCTGGCTTAGTAGCACCTGTGATAGCTGCTGATATTTCAGGTCTCCTTAAAATCCAAGCTAGAGCTAATTGACTTGTACTTATATCTAATGATTGAGCAATTTCTCCAAGTTTTTTTACTTTGTTTATATTTTCTTCAGTTAAGTTTTTCTTCAAAAATTCAGATCTTTCAGCTCGGCTTCCTTCTGGTATCCCTTCATTGTATTTTCCAGTTAACATTCCTTGTGCAAGGGGAGACCAAACTGTGAATCCCATACCATGAGTTTTAGCAACTGGCATAATCTCCATTTCGATATAACGGGTAAACATGTTATAAAGAGGTTGTTCTACAATGGGTCGGTGTGCCCTTATGTCCTTTGCAATAGCATTTGCTCGTTCAAGTTGTGCAGCTGTCCAAACTGAAGTACCCCAGTACCTGACTTTACCATCATGAATTAAATCATCAAGAACCTCCACAGTTTCGTGTAATGGTGTCATATAATCATATCTGTGCATATAATAAATGTCAATATAATCCATATTTAGTCGTTCCAGAGTTCCTTCAATAGATTCCATGATGTTTCTACGACTTAATCCCCATCGATTTATGTCATGATCATTCATTGGCCAGAAGACTTTACTTGAAATAACAAGATCTTTTCTATCATAAGTTTCATCTGCAAGAAATTCAGCAATTACCTTTTCTGCTCCTCCACGGGCGTAAATTTCCGCTGAATCAATGAAATTAATACCATTTTCTATTGCTGTTGCCATACACTTTTTGGCAATCTCATCTTCAACAGAACCTCCATAAGTTAGCCAAGAACCTAAAGAAATTTCACTAATTTTAAGACCCGATTTACCTACTTTTCTATATTTCATAATATCACGTGTTATTAGACTTTAGATAACAGATAAAAGAATATAATAAAAAGAATGTGGATTTTCAATTTTTTTCGCCTACAAGGTTTTTTCTCAACTAAATATTCTATAATTTTAAAGTCATAAGCAAAAATTCTTAATGTAAGATTACAAGTTTTGACTTGGTGTTAATGCATGGTTTCAAATAGTGAAGTCATATCATACTTTGAAACTCCCAAAGCCCCCCTTCCTCTGAATTTTATCGCTAAAGGAGTATTGGGAGTAAAGACTATAATTGCTGCAATTAATCCTAGATCAACAGAAGAAGTAATAAGAGGAATTTTACGCGCAGCAAAGAAAAATCAGTCTGTAGTTATTTTCGAACTTGCTTTAAGTGAGATGTCTCTTAGTGGTGGATATACTGGGTATACTCCACAAAAATTTGCTGACAGATGTAAAAGCGCAGCATCAAAAGAGGGATGGTTCGCATATGCTCTACATGCAGATCATCTTACTGTAAAGAAAGGTACGGAAGAAGAAATTTCTAATGTGAAGAGGGAGATTGAAGCAAGAGTAAAGAGTGGTTTTACTGGATTTGCTATAGATACTTCTTTCCTGTTTAATACTGAAGCTAAAGAGGTCGTTGGTCATTTGCAGAATATTATCTCTAAGGGTATCATCCTTTTCAATTTCCTGAAAGAACAAATGGGGCAAAAAGAGTATGGTCTTGAAGGAGAGGTAGGAGAGATTGGAATTGCAGAATTCACATCTGTTGAAGAAGCTTTACATTATGTAAAGAGCTTAGCAGAGAATGATATATATATCGATTTTCTAGCTATAGCAAATGGTTCTACACATGGTATTAGTGTCAATGCAAAGGGAGAGGTCGTACCTCAACTTGGAATAAATATTCAGAGAACAGTTGAAATTGCTGATGAACTAAAACATCAAGGTTTCTCTACCCGAATAGCTCAACATGGTACTACTGGAACTCCAATTGACATAATCGCTTCAACATTTCCACATGGTAGTATCACTAAAGGTAATGTTGGTACTTATTGGCAGTTGTTAGTCTACGATATTCTAAAAGAATATGAACCCAAACTCTATGTAAAAATGAGAAAATGGGTTTTGGAAACCTATGGTAAACCTGATGTTGAAGAAGAAACAACTTTTTCAAAAAGCTCTAAATATGCTTGGAAAGAGTTTTTCGATGATGTTGAGAATGTAAGTGTTCAAACAAAAAACGCAATTATTGATAAAGCAGAGAACGATATGCATGAATTTATCAAAGCCTTTAAAATGGAAAATACTGCTGTAAATTGCTTTACATATATGTTTAATAACAATTTATTTGACAAATATTAGGATTGATGAAAATGGATATTGAAAAATATCATACAATTGATTCTTACCTTGACGAAATACAACCTGATGATTTACGTGAAATTCTTCGATCGCTTATTGAGATAAGTCTTGACGTGCCTAAACAGATTTTAACTTTTCTACTTGGCGAAAATGATTATTCTGGAACGTTAAATCTTTCTGGTGATAAACAACTCAGTCTTGATATTGCTACACAGGAATTGTTCTTACAACGGATGCCTAATAATCTGTATAGTTTACTTCTTGGCGAAGAAACAGATGAAGATAACATTATGACCGGAACTGGAGAGTTTATTATTCTCGGTGATTTTATAGATGGTTCTTCAATTATAAGAACTAGAAGCCCTGGAGCTATCGTGAATGTAATTGATAAAACCGGACATACCGTAGCAGCACTAACTGTTAGTTATACTTTATACCTCCGATTTGATTTAGCAACAGAATTGGGTTTTATACAATTTGTCCATGATCGTCAGGAATTTCGAGTGATCAGAGATAACTTGAATATAAGTCCAAGTAAGAATCCTGTTTTTGGCTTAGGGGGCAAATACAATGATCACTCTGCAAAAGAGAAACTTTTCGTTGATGCTTTAGATATAAAAGGAAAAACTAGATACGGAGGTTGTATGGTTCAAGACATGAACAATGTTTTTGAAAAAACTGGAGTCTTTGGTTATTTCTCACCGAAATTACGTTTCTGTTATGAAATAATCCCCTATTTATATATACTTTCAAAGGTGAATGGTGCGGGATTTTACATTACCGCAGATGGTCATGAAATCAAATATGAAGAAATAAAACCTCTCGATGTTCATAAGTTGACCTCCTTGCATTACTTACATCAAAGAGCTGGATTCGTTGGTGGTTCTAAGGATTTAATAGATCTCTGGTTTAAGATAGATGCCTTATAATTCTCTTTTTTTTTACTTTACAAATCTTTAGGCAAAAACTTAAATTAAGTGTTCATAATATGTATCAACTACCCGTATTATTTAATTAGGTGAACTTAACTAATGAAAACTACTGTTAGCTTGATAAAAGCAGATATTGGATCGAGCCCTGGTCATGTTAGAGTATATGAACCTTTAATGGAAAAGGCTGAGGAACTCTTAGACAAGGCCAAGGATGAAAACGTAATAATTGATTTTGTTGTGTTCAATGCTGGAGATGATACAGAACTCCTCATGACACATGAAAAAGGGACCAACAGTGAAGAAATACATAAACTTTCTTGGGATACATTTATGGAACTTGCTCAAGAAGCGAAAAAAATAGGTCTATATGGTGCAGGACAAGATTTACTAAAAGATGTATTTACTGGTAATATCAAGGGAATGGGACCAGGTATAGCAGAACTGGAGTTTGAAGAAAGACCAGCTGAACCAATTGTTGTTTTTGCTATGGATAAAACAGAACCTGGCGCGTTTAATTACCCCATTTTCCAAATGTTTGCTAATCCATTTAATACAGCTGGTTTAGTAATTGATCCAAAGCTTCATCCAGGATTTGAATTTTCTGTAATGGATATTTATAAAGCCAAATTTTTAGAACTATCTTGTCCGGAAGACATGTATGATTTATTAGCACTTATTGGTGCTCCTGGTCAATACGTTGTTAAATATATTAATAGTAAAAATTCTCAACTTGGAAAAGCAGCAGCAATTTCCACAGATAAATTAGCTCTAGTTGCAGGAAAATATGTCGGAAAAGATGATCCAGTTGCTGTGATAAGAGGCCAGAGCGGTTTTCCAGCCATTGGAGAGATTGTAGAAGCTTTCACTCTTGGTCACATGGTCTCAGGCTGGATGAGGGGTTCACATAGAGGTCCTATTATGCCTGTATCCTTAGAATATAGCCAATGTGTGCGATTTGATGGCCCTCCAAGAGTTGTAGGCCTAGGTTTTCAATTGAAAAATGGTGAGCTTAAAGGTGGGGTGGATCTTTTTGATGATCCTTCATTTGACCGAACACGCGAGAGAGTAAATGAGATAGCTGATTATATTCGTAGTCACGGACCTTTTGAACCAAGTAGACTTCCTTTAAGTGAAATGGAATATACTACCCTCCCAGACGTACTTAAAAAATTTGAGGATCAGTTCCACGATTAAATTAAGAAATTCGATTAACTCTTTTTTTCTCCTCTTCTTCTGTTTTTCTTTGTCTTATCTCTTTTTCACTCAAAAGCATGTAGATGAAGTATCTAATAGGTTCATAAAGCGGTTGATATATGCTAGAATCAAAATCATTTGCATGCACACAAAGATCATCAATTACAAATTCATCAGTTTCCAAATCATAGATTAGAGGATAGTATTTACATCCTTCAGGTCTATCTTCATAAATTGAGCACCGTTCATCCTTAAGGAAAAAACATTTGTTCTCAATATTTCTAAGTATCATAAAGCCATCTTTTTCTTCTAAGAATTCCTCTATCTTGAAACCTAAGTTTGAAATCCTAGTTATATCTTTTTCTGATAAAGGCATTTCTGTGTCTAAACAGCACTCATAACAATTATCAGAATATGGACAATAAAATTCTGATCCGTGAGGTGTCATTTCTATACCTATTTATTGGTTTTATAAATTTCTTCCTCAATTTTTTTTCTAAATTCAAGATCTAATTGTTCAATAATTTCGTCACTATTTGCTTCAATTGTCATTCTAATGATAGGGGAAGTATTTGAGGCTCTTATCAGTATCCATCCATGTTCTAAGTTGATTCTTACTCCATCTAATGTATTTAGGTTATTGTACTGATTATAGAGATTCTTTTTGAGGTTCTCAACAACTGTAAATTTGATATTGTCATCACATTTTATTTCTATCTTTTTGATAGGATATACTGGTATTTTGTTTACTAAAGTTGACAATTTTTGTTTTTCTTTACAAAGTATTTCTGCGATTTTTAGAGGTGTAACCATAGCATCGTCAAATAGAAAGAATTCTGGTATAATTATGTGACCACTTGATTCTACACCCAAAGGTGACTTTTCTTCTTTAGCTTCAATAGTTAAAAATGTGTGGCCAACTGGAATTTGTTTAATTTTAAATCCTAAAGGTTCTAATTGTTCTGCAACAGCTTTAGAACATTCTACATTAACAATTATTGTTCCTTTATTCTTTGATATTCCAAACTTTCCTATAATAATACCAGTTTGATCAGCTGAGAGGATTCTTCCAGTATCATCTGCTATTATTGCTCTATCTCCATCACCATCAAATGCAACTCCAAAATCACAACTTTTCTCTTGAACTATATCTACAAGTTTTCCTAGATTTTTAGGTTTTGGATCTGAAGGTCTACCAGAAAATGATGGGTCCGTTTCACAGTAAATGGGAACAACATCTATTCCTAATGAACTAAATACCTCGGGTGCTGATAATGTTGTACTTCCACCGCCACAATCCAGGGCTACTTTCAGTTTTTCTGTTAAATTAATTTTTTCTTTAAAGAAATTAATGTAGTCAGCAGCTATATCTAAATGATTAATGCTTCCTAACTCGTTCCAATCAACTAAGTGATAATCTTCCTCTATAGCTATATCTCGAATATTTAGAATCTCTTCTTCAGAAAAACCAACACCATCTGAATGATAAAATTTTATTCCATTCCATTCTGGAGGTAGATGGCTAGCAGTAATAAATGCAGTAGCATCATTATCTATCTTCCAACCAGCATACAATGTCTGACCAAATGCTGTGGTACCAACATATGTAACGTTGACTCCTGTTGATAATACACCCGATATGAATGCATAAGATAAAGGGTAACTTGAGTTTCTAATATCATTTCCAACAGTAATATCTTTTCCTTTTAATTCCTTCAAAACGTAGGATCCAAAAGCCAAACCTATCTGATACATGATACTTGATGTTATGTCTTTATTGTAAAGACCTCGTATATCGTAAGCTCGGAATATGTAAGGTGGAATTTCTTTGCTCATTGATTTAGGTGAGAGTTCTTTGTATAAAAATCTAATTACTTTTGAAATTTCTTCAGAAAAATCTTTTATTTAGGTTCAAAGTATCTCTCATTATATGCATCTAGCAGTTGTTTATTTCATTATATTTCTGAGTTCTTATTTAGTGGGCTCAATACCTTTTAGCTGGATTGTTACTAAAGTGAAAACAAATCAAGACCTTAGAGAAGTAGGATCAGGCAATGTAGGTGGAAGAAATGTTTATCGAGCAACAAAGTCCAAGAAATGGGCATTATTCGCTGGCTTTTTAGATGTATCTCGATCAGCAACTGCTGTAGCACTTCCTTATTTTATTTCAAAAATTTTGTATTTCGATCCCGTATATGGAGATACTCTGGAACCTTTGACATCCTTTTTTCCAGATACAATACTAAGTTTTAGTTTAGCAGTAGCTGGAGTAGGTGCAATACTTGGTCATAATTGGCCTCTTTATCTTTTTTCAAGTGGAGGAAGAGGTATAACTGTTGTTTTAGCTTCTATGTTAGTTGCTAATCCCATAATTATAGCTTTTTGGATAATACTCTGGCCAATTGTTATTGCAATAGTTGGCTATTCTTCTATTAGTTATATCGTTGTTACTGCTTTATGTGGTATCATAGCTTTGTTTCTACCGACTATCTTATTAATGCCTTGGGCTCAATGTAATCTCTCAATTGCTGTAATTTTATTTGCAATTGCTCTTATAATGTTAAGTAGGCAGAAGGATAACTTCCGAAAAATACGCACAGGTGAAGCTAAAAAGATGAAAATTTGGAAAGCTTTGGGGGGAAAGAAAAAGATGTCTGAAGAGATTTTAAAATAGCGGACGTGAATTATTACTGCTTTAGTGCAGTCACAGTAATACTTTTGACAGTATTAGCTAACATCAAAATATCTTCTCTATCTTCTTTCAAATCGTCAATATCAACTTCTGTACCATCAAGAACTATTTTGAGATCTGTTTTAGTACCTTCTGTTTTTTCAGTTCTAATTTCCTGTGAAATTTTCTGTTTTTCAGTTACTTTGATATCTCTGAAACCAGCTTTTTCAATCATGCTGATATAGTTGTCTTTTAATTCTGCTCCTGCGACACATGCAGCTAAAAGTTTTTTATTATTACGAATTGATTCAGGAAGCGGTTTTAGAAGAACAATATCTGATATGGACAAACGTCCTCCAGTTTTAAGAACTCTATAAGCTTCATTGAAAACTCTTTGTTTTTCTGGTGAGAGATTAATTACGCAATTTGAAATAATAACATCTGCTGTATTGTCTGCAATGGGTAAGTTCTCTATTTCTCCTAATCTGAATTCAACATTTGTAATATTATTCTTTTCAGCATTGTTTCTAGCTAAGTCAACCATTGATGGTGTCATATCTACACCTATAGCTCTACCTGTTTTTCCTATTTTATTAGCGGCCAAGAATACATCTAATCCCCCACCAGCTCCTAAGTCAACAACAGTTTCACCTTCTTTAAGGGAAGCAATAGCTGTAGGATTCCCACACCCGAGTCCCATGACCGAATCAGCAGGAATACTATTGAGTTCTTCTTTAGTATATCCAATAGCTTGACTGATGCTTTTTGCATCTGATTTACTGTCTCCGCAACATGCTTTACTATTCTTTTTAGCAATTTTACTATATTCTCTTCTAACAGTTTTTCTTACTTCATTTTTTTCCATATTAATCTGCCTTCATTTTCATTTTATTATTTCTTCCATTGTCGGTTTTAGAACTATCTTTACCATATTATCAACTGCATCTGCTTTCATAAGGGAGATACTTTTTATCACTCCTTTATCTTTCATAGCTATAACAACAAGTCTGTTTCCTTGTTCAATTCCCATTTTATCACGTAAGCTTTTAGGAAGTACAATCTGTCCTCGACTATCTACGGTTACAATTCCTTCAACATGGCAACAAGCTAAACCTTCTTTTTCTGAATTACAACAGGGTTCTACTTTTTTCTCTTGGTTCATAAGCCTCAATCTATAATAATCTAAGACATTTATAAATTTTCCGAATTTTCCGAAATTTCAGAAATATCAGACTTGTTATCTGTCTTGTCTAAATGCTTTTATTTCTGAATAATTGTTTGATTTTATGGGTAAAGCTATTATAGTTACAGGAACTCCAGGAACGGGGAAAACAACACTTACAAAACTCTTAATGGAAAAAGGATATTATATAATTGATGTTGGTTCCAAAGTAAAAGAAGAAAAGCTTTACGACTTCTTTGATAAAAAAATGCAAAGTTTTGTTATTGACGACGAAAAACTAAACAATTATCTGATAGATTTAATTGAAAACACCATAGATTCTGAAAAATTAATCATAGAGGGTCATGTAATGCGTCTCCCTCCCCAATTTGTATCACACTGCATAGTTCTCAGATGTTCGATTCGAAATTTACGACAGAGACTGGTGGAACGAAATTATTCTGAATCGAAGATTGATGAGAATGTTGAAGCAGAGATCATGGAGGTTGTTTTATCTGATATGTTATATTTGTATGGTGAAAATAATGTTTCTGTGATTTCAACTGATGGAACCGTCGAAGAGTCTTTGAACCGTCTTTTAAATCTCCTGAAAGAACTTTAAAAGGGGAGTTATCCTGCTATCCTTATTGATAATATCCCTCTTTTATCTTTAATGACAGAAACTGCTTCATTTGGAGCTACTATGGTAAATCCTTTAGTTTTGTTGTTTTTACTAAATAATCTAGACCATTTAAAATCGTCTCCACCTTCAATGGAGAACAATTTTATTCCAACGAATTTGTCAAAGTCTATTTTTGACATAGTTTTTTCTATCAAATTCATCTCCTCAGTATGCGATAAACCGTCCTCAAGTACAAGTATTGTGTTCCTTACTACTTTTGATAGTATATAACTTACTTTTTCTTCAGAAGAGAGATCTATTGTTTCTGAAAATGGTATAAAATCTACTCTATATCTCATCTTAATCACCTGACCTTCTTCGCCATGTTGGCTATTGTATCATATAGTGTTTCTATACCATCACCTTGTATAGCTGATACAGGTATAACTGTATACTCTTGAAATGCATCCTTTACTACTCTTATATCTGCATCTGGTAGATCTATTTTATTAGGTACAAGTATAAATGGTTTCTTCTGATGTTCTAAATTACCAATAATGGTAAAATTGACTTGATCAAAAGGAGTTCTAGTCGCGTCAATCACCACTAAAGCTACATCGACATTTTCTAAAAATTTAATTGCTTCCACTATTCCTCTTGTAGCTTCTTTTGCTCTTTGCATTGCTTCTCCAGCAGATAATCCGTGTTTCATAAATTCTTTTGGATTAACAGAGGAAGCAATTCCTGGCATATCAATTAGTGTAAGATCAAGTTTAGTACCATTGGAAGAAAAGTTCACTTTTTCTAGTTTCTGAATCGTTCTTGTTTCATGAGGGATTTCGCTTACAACACCTACTTCTTGGTCTGCCCAATCTTTCCCAATTTTATTAGCTAGAGTTGTCTTTCCAGCGTTAACTTCACCATAAAATCCTAAATTTATTGATTTTGGCTTCGATTTTAGCCATAATCTCCATGACACTTATTTCACCTTGAAAAGCATTCTCTGCAGTTAACATAAAACGAAATATTATTGACATCACACGCTGGTATTACGATTAAGTTCAATCTAAATTTGGTGCCCCAATTTTTCTAAGTTGGTTAAGTTAAAAATTTATTAAAGACATGTTTTTTTAATTTTAAATAACTCCGAAGGAATGGTTCTTAATATGTTTATCATGGGGACAAATTTGATACTTTGGTTGAAACTTCTTATGAAAAATAAATTCAATATAAGTGTACGATATATCCCTAGAGTGTTTCTTATTTCTTTGATTGTAACTCTTTTTACACCTCTCATTTTTTACGAGCACTTTAAGTATAAAAATAAGATAAAAACTACAAAAATAAAGCAAGATCCAGTTTTTATAATTGGTCACTGGCGCTCAGGCACAACCTATCTCCAAAATTTGCTTTTAAATGATAATCAATATGGATATCTTAATCTAGTAGAAGCTACTTTCCCGTATCTATTATTAGAAAATTACAAGCTAAGTCGTTCTCTTATGAAACCTCTTATTCCAAAAACTAGACCTATGGATTCTATGAAAATGAATGTTGATACTCCTCAAGAGCATGAATTTGCTCTAACAAACCTTTGTTTACTCTCTCCTTTAACTTCACTCTTTTTCTTCAATAAAGAAAATGAATATCTAAAATATGCATCTTTTGCTGATGCAACTCAAGATGAGTTCATAAAATGGAAAGAATCTTTTACATATTTATTACAAAAATTGACTTTCAAGAATAATGGAAAACAACTTTTACTGAAAAATCCTCTAGATTCCTTCAGAATAAAACATCTACTTGAGATGTTCCCTAATTCAAAATTCATTCACATATATCGAAATCCATATGAAGTATTTTTCTCGATGATTAAGCTTTATGAGAAAAATACTCACTTATTTTGGTTACACAAACCCGATTTCAATTTGGAGAGTTTCATCTTCAAAATTTATTTAAGATTGTATCAAAAGTTGTATGAGGATAGTTTGAATCTTAGGTCAGACCAATTTATCGAAGTTAGATACGAAGATCTAGTAAAAAATCCATTGTATGAGTTAAGAAGAATCTATGAAAAGCTCTCATTAGGTGACTTTAATCTGGTAGAAGAACGAATAAAGCAATATATTGCAGCATTACTTGAATATAAAGTTGACATCTATGATTTAACTAGTGATACTAAAAATTTAATTCAATCTAACTGGTCTAAATATATTAAAAGATGGAAATATGATTTATATAACTTAATAAACGATTAGAAAAAACATTAGTAAGCATTAAAAGTAAAAACACACTATTATAACAAGTGAAAAGAAAAACAGTTTTACTTCGAACACTTTTCGATTTGGGAGGCTCATTGGTAGGAGCCGTTTTAGCTTATTTTGCTTTTTTAGTTGTTCTAAGGATTAGTTCTATCTCACAATGGCAACAAATAGTTAGTTTTATTGTACTACTAATATCTAGTGGTTTTGTTGTGGGATTCTTTGCTTTCAAGAAAGACGGTATATTTCTTTCTGGAATTATAGGTGTTGTTTTTCTTGTTATCCTTACTATCTATGGGATTACAGGAATAGGATTATATGAAATTCTAGGTAGATATGCTCTAACTCTTATAATTAATATAGTAGAAGGAATTATTTTTTTCTGTATCCCAGTTTTATTTGCATTTTTAGGTGGTTTAATGACACCATCTTTGTGGCAATTTTCTAAAAGAGAAATAAATGGACTTAAAAATGCTTCAATTGGGAAACAAGAAGAAAAGGAAATTAAAGAGAAAATTTATTGTTCTGCCTGCGGTTCTGAAGTACCAAGAAATTCAACAATCTGTATTATCTGTGGAAAAAAAATATGAATTGATATCTAAACATTTACAGATATTTCATTTCTTTTGGTGTATTGGATAACCGAATACTTCCCTCTTTTGTAACTACACAGTCATCTTCAAGACGAACACCAAATTCATTTTCGAAATATAAACCTGGTTCTACAGTAATTACGGAATTCTCTAGTAGCGTTTTATTTGGTGATTCTGGTGTTCCTTTGCGAATACCTATTCCAATATCATGAGTTTCTATTCCTAAAGGATGTCCTGTTGAATGAATATAATATTTTTCTGGATCATATCCATATTCGACGAACTTATCTCTCACAGCCTGTTCAACATCGTCACTAATTGCTCCAGCTCTTATCAGTGAATATGCAGCTTCTTTTGCTTCATGAACTGCTTCATAAACGTGCAATACTTTTTCTGGAGGATTTCTTCCAATCCAATATGTGTGAGTTATATCTGAATTTGAGCCTTCGTAAGCTACACCATAGTCTATCAGTAAAACATTTTCCAATTCAATTTTTTTCTCTCCAGATTTATGGTGCGGTATAGCTGCATTAGAACCTGAAGCAACAATTGCTTCAAAAGCAATCCCTCCACGTTTATTAGCTTCATATTCTACTAAAGCAGCTATTTCTTTTTCTGGAATTCCTGATTTGATTTTAGGTTCTACTACCTCTTCCATTAATTCTTCTGCTAAACGAGCTGCAATTTTGTGGTTCTCGATTTCTTTTTTTGTTTTAATAGCTCGGATTTCAAAAATTAAATCCTTTGCAGATACATAATTTATTTTTGGATTTATTTTTGTTAAAGCTCTAAATGCTCCACTTGTCAGTATATCGAGGTTTAAGTTTGAAAAAACTTCTTCTTCTTCCACAAAATTTAATGCCATCTTTGATTCTGGAGTAAAACTATTTAGAAGATTTTTGATAAAATCCTGCAATTCTGATCCTTTTGAATATTGAATTACTTCATAAATTTCTTCATTTACATTCATTGCTTCCATTCGTGAAGTAATGATTTTTGGTTTTCCTGTTTGAGGAATAAAAGTCAGAGTTGGTGATGAAAACCACTTCTCTAACAAATATCTTTGATTAACATCATAGGAGTGATGACAGAAAACTATCCATCCATCGATAGCTTGATTTTTCAGAACTCCTTGAATTCTTTTAATTTTCTCATTCAAATTCTACACATTCCTTAAATATTGATTGAAGTTTTGGTGGTAATAAATTAGTTTCTATTATTTTTATTAAATCTTTAAATGTGTCTATGTCTCTGTAAGTTTCATTATATAATTTTAAGTAAAAGCCTATTTTGTTATTCTCAAAAAAATCCTGAAATCTAATAGAAGAGTTTTTGCCAAATACTCCTGGGAATTTAATGGTTTTATTAAAACAGATAATACTGGTACCCTTATCTTCAGTTGGAGCTAATACTACCTTATTCATTTTAATATGATCTTCAAAAATCTCTTCTATTTCTGTAGATGATAATAAAGGTAAATCGGCCATTACTATAGCAATAATATTTTCTGGTACATCATCAAGTGCTTTGAGAATAGAATTATTTAGGTCATCTGCTTTATCTTTCAAAACGTAATAATTCCCTTGAAAATCTAAATCAGGTTTATGGGTTAGAATATACACTTTACTAATGTCTTTTACTTGTAATGTTTTATTGATTACATTTTGAGTAACACTTTTGAGAAGTTTTTCCAAAAGTTCCTCATTCAGGTTAGATCTAAGTCTACTCTTATCTGAAATGGTTCCTCTATATGGAATTAATATCGCTTTTTTCATCTATTCACCTTCATATATTCAGCCACTAAATCTTCCATAAATGCAGGATTATCAATAAGTGGTCTAGCAATCGATATAGCTTTAGCACCTACAGATAGCATCTGATGTATATCTGAAATGTTTCTTACAAGATTATTCCCTATAATAGGAATGTTGGTTTTATTAGAGAATTTTTTTATCAGCCCTAAGTCAGCTTGTTTTTTACCTGGTATCATCGCATCTATGTGAATATAGTCGCAGTCGTTTCTCTCTAAAATCTCGATAAGATTGAAAACATTATTAACCACATTTCCTCTAATCTTTATTCCAATTTTTGCGTTTTTATTTAGTAAACGAATTTTTTCCAGAAGTTCTTCTAGATATGGAGTATTTGTTAACAAAGCTTGACCTCCGCCAATTTCAGTTATTTCTTTTTGTCTACAATGAGCGTTAATTTCAAAATAATCTACAAAATTACTGAGTGAATTTAACCAAGATTTACTCATTAAATCTATCTCAACAATTCTTAAATTAATAGCAATTTTTTGACTTTTCTTGCTTTTTCTCAGATGAAGGTTTTCTTCACACCATCTTTTTATGTCTGAAGTATCTTCAGGAAGTAAAAATTCTTTTCTTCCCCTTGTAATAATGTTTTTTGTTGCTTTGATATTTTTTTCATCTATTGAAAATCCACCTAATGTAACCATACCTACTCCAGAATTCAACATTGTTTGGCAGAATTCAGCATTAGCTATCCCCGCAATTGCAGATTGGATTATAGGAGGAAGGCAAAAATAATCAATTTTCATCAGATGTCACTTGATTTAATATCATGGTAGCTAGATTTTTAGCTTTTGTTATATCTTTGAATAAGATATCCGCTAATTGTACTTTCATACTAGTTTCACTTTCTATAATATCTACAAATTCATAATCAGTTTTATCAATGAAGATGGTACTGCATAAATCTTGATACATCTTAGCAATTTCAAGAGGTGTTACTTCAAGATTTTTCGCTTTCATTAGTAGAGCTGTTGGTCCACTGATCGGTGCTTGACCTATAATTGGACTAATTGCAATCACTCGATCTCTATTTTTTAACAACTTTCTTTTTATCTGATTCAGATTAATAATTGGTCCAATGCTAGTTACGGGATTACTTGGACCTATTATTATAATTTCACTTTTATCAATGTTGTATAATGCTTTTTTGGGAGTTTTAGCATTTTGGATATTTTTAATATAAATATCCTTTATCTCAACTTCTCCTTTTTCCTTTACCCAAAATTCTTGAAAATGAATGTCTCTACCATCTCTTGTTATAATTCTGGTTTCTATGTGTGTATTTGAGCTTGGATACACTTGTGTTTTTATTCCCAAGTTTTGTGAAATTTGCTTTGTAATTTCAGATAAATTCTTACCCATTTTGAATTGTTCAGTTCTAAAAATATGTGTGGAAAAATCTTTATCTCCTATTTGAAACCAGGTTTCATACCCTAATCTGCTCAAGGAGTTTAATGTGTAAAAAGTATCCCCTTTGATTCCCCAATACTTTTCTGTATCTAGTAATTTACTTAGTAAATAGATAATAGTGTCTATATCAGGAGAAACATATAATCCATATATCTCTATATCATCTGCTGAATTAGCTATGATACAAATTTGATTATCTTGTATAATCTCTCTAAAACCTTGAATTAATTTAGGAGTTCCTGTTCCTCCTGAAAGAAAAGTAATCATGATGAGTTGTTGTCATGCTGGCATATAAGCTTTGCATCGTTGAACATGTTTCGTAGTTGTTGTGCATGTCATTCTTGGTGGGTCTACACACACTCTACGGAGGTACATCACGTACCCTCCTACCCCGTTCACACTTCTGAAAGGAAGTGCTTGCGGATCGCTTTTGATCAGTATATTGTAAGCAGCATTCACATCAACATTCAGCTTGTATCCCCGTGCTGAAGTGAAGATACCTCGTGTAGTCAGTCTTCCAGCATACTTGGTTCGTTTCTGTGGGAACTCGTTATCTAAGATACTACTCTTAGAAGTAAAGTGTTTAGCTCGTAATAATTGAGAAATTTTCGTTGTTGATTAAGTACAGATTTAACCTGAAAATTTGCTCGATTGTAGAGTTTCTTGACTCGATGATAAAAGATGCTTAGAACTGGAGTAAAAGGTAGTTCGATGGTTTCTATCCTCAGTACTTTTGTCATCAATTTCTTCTGTAGCCTTTCCTATAAAAGCTCAAGTGATATTTTACTTTTAGTCTACTACTCAAACTGATTCTATGTAAACTTAATACGACTACATGATAAAACTTTTTCCTAATAAAACCTTATTGAATGTTTGGTAAGTTTCAGCAAGAAGAATTAAGATTTTGCCTTTTTACTTGAAGATGTCTTTTTAGTTGATGTTGACTTCTTAGTTGCAGGTGTTTTCTTCGCTGGAGCTTTCTTCACTGGAACTTCCTTTGCTGGAGCTTTCTTCACTGGAACTTCCTTTGCTGGAGCTTTCTTCGCTGGAACTTCCTTTACTGGAGCTTTCTTCGCTGGAACTTCCTTTACTGGA
>CAZJUB010000009.1:31158-68198 GCA_964549075.1 uncultured archaeon
CTTCGCTGGAACTTCCTTTACTGGAGCTTTCTTCGCTGGAACTTCCTTTACTGGAGCTTTCTTCGCTGGAACTTCCTTTACTGGAACTTCTTTGGTAGGTGTTTTCTTTGCTTCACTTGCCTTCTTGGTAGCTGTTGTTTTTTTAGTTGCTGTTTTTTTAGTTGTAGATTTTGTATCAGATAGTCTTAATCTTGATGATGATTTTATGATGACTCTATAATAAGCTCCTTCTTCACCCATCTCAGGATTACGAATAATTTTTATAACGTCTCCTGGTTTTGCTTGGATCGCTTTGACTGCTGGATCAGTTTCAAGTATCTTGGGAATCTGATGTTTTTCTATCTGATATTTTCCAAGAAAATCACTAACTTCTTTTTTCTTCAATCTAATATGGTGTGGAACCAATTCATGATCAAATATATTGAAAAGAGGATTTGAACTACTAATAATTTCTATCCCTAATTTAACTGATTCCTTTTTAGCATAATGTGTTAGAGCCGATTCTGCGACTAATAATGCTTCATCAAGATCTTCTTCTTGTTGCTTTTTTCCTAAAGTTCTGATAGTTTTAACTCCAATTTGTGGATTTTTTGGAAATCGAGCAATGGCAGTGATTTTATCTCCTTCCTCCTGTTTTTTCTCAGCGTAAACATCAATGTATTCATCATCTTCTTGAGGTTTTTTAGTAGTAAATCCTCTAAATTCTAGAATCTCTATAATTCCTTTTTTGATTCTATCTTCTTTTGCTTGCTGTTCTTTAGTTACCAAGGAAGTTACCTCGCTCTCATTTACTATCAAATGGTTTAAAATCTTTTGAAAAGTGACTACTTCTGGTTTTCCTTATTATCATCCTCAGATTTCTGAAATTTTATGAAATAAGATCCATCTTTATCTCTACTAATAATTGGATTTTGATTATCATTTTCCGAAAGAAGTTTCTCAATATCTACCTCAAAAACACCATTGGTTGTTAATCTAATTGACTCAACACCCTCTGTTATTCCTGTTTTTTCAATTTCATCTTCTATAATTAATTCGAGTTCTTTTTCTTTTATCTCAGAATCATCAGTTTGTCTATAAGTTTTAAATTTAAAAGATCCACAAAAAGGGCAACCATTAATAAGAATCTGAGTGTTTAATTCAATCTCTTTTTCACACAAACCACAAATGGTAATTTTTTTCTGAGGTTCTGCCATATTCAACCATTACCTTTACCCTTATTATTTTTTATTCTATATCATTCCATGTTTACAGTTGAATTGTAAAGAAAAGGACCACCATATTTACATTCGGGGCAATGAGTTTCTTCTAGTATTGATAAGGTTTTGAAATCACCTTTCTCGCCAACCAAGTGAATTTTTCCACATTTGCATTTGTAAGGTTTTGGTGAGGTTGTACTCTCTCTAAAATACATTGGACCAAAATAATGATTAGTAATTGTTTCTTTTGTATCTTTTTTTACTTTCAACAAGTAAATATCAGAAGTGAATCTCCTAAATGGTGTTTGAAATTCATATTTATTGAAATCTTGAATTTTCTTGTCAATTTCCAAGTTCATTAGTTCAACCATTTCTTCTATCCATCCATCCTTTTCTGTTCTATTATCAAATGTAAGAATAATTCTCGAATCGGATTCTTTTATTGCACATTGAACAGCTCTAGATAATCCTACTTCTAAACCTTCTTTGGTAAATGGAGGTTCAAGAAAAATGTAGTTAAACTGATTTTTCATTATATTTAGCATTCTGATTCTGATATCATGATTGATGAATTTGATAGAGCGTATTTTGTAATCAAATTTCATTTTAAAAATAATTTCAGGAATTTTCTTATCTATGTCCATTACTGCTATATCTCTTGGTTTTGCTATCATTCCTAAAGTTAAAGAGGATAGATCCATGTCACCAAGAAAAACAATGCGTTTATGGTCATAATTTCTTGGATTCTCAAGCAATATTCTCTGATAACTTGTATCTAATGTAACAAAATACTGGTCATAATCTGGATCAGGTTTTCCTCTAAATTCTTGAATTTCAGAAAAAGCATCTCTTATATCATCTGGAATATCGTTTTCAAGAGATTTAGCATTCATTGAAGGAAGTTCATTTTACTACTTTAAAAAGGTTCACTGAAGTATCTTCATGATAGGAAAGTTAGTTGTTTAAGTATATTGAATAACTCATCGATAGGTAATTTCTGAAGTTTTTTATTGTCTCTAGTTTTTCTTTCCATTTCCATCAATAGAAGTCCGTATTCATATGCTGATTTGGCTATTTGAGCAAAAGTAGAATCATACTGAGAAATCGTTTGTAGTTTTTCACTTGCGTTATTTGCTTCTTTAGAAGCTTCTAAAAAGAAAGAAGCTGCTTTGTAATTGTCATTGTTTGTATCAGCACCAATCCCTAGTATTGCACTTTTAGTAGCTTCTAGAAAATTCGTGAGTGCTTCTGAGAGAACTTTTTTTATTTCAATTGCATTCCAATTTATGTTGGAATCCTTTAACTCAAACATGTTTTTGTGTTTAAGTAGTTCACCACAATCCTCACTTATTCTGATATTTATTGCATTAAATAAAACAAATTGGTTAAAGTTATGTTTGATTATGAGCTGATAATTTTCTTTAGAAGTCTCTTTTTGAGTAACAGCTATTTTGTAACTTCTAGCAATGAGATCTATTACAATATTTAAGAAAAGAAACTGCCTTGTTAGTTCAAATAGCCTTAATTCTACATCCTCCCCTTGAATAAAGGTTTGACTATATCTGTGTTCTACCCACAATTTGTCAATTTTTGATTTATCACTTAATTGAGAAATTTCAAGCGCTTTTGTTGAGTAGTAGTGAGCTTTTGCGTGATAAATTATGTCCAATACCTCGTTAGAATCCTTTTCAATCAGACTGTTTTCTAAGTAAATCGAATTTGCCATAAATTCTAGACACTCTATATCTTTAATTATGTACACTTTACTCTCAGATTTTGGTAGAAAATAGGCTGATAGTTTTATATTGGAAATATTTTCAAGCAAAGGTTCAATAATTTCTGGTTTGATTTTCTCTCCTCGTTTCTCTATTTCTATTAGTTGTTCTGAAATATCTTTGATAGCATATTCAAGACTTTCAATGAATCTTAATAGATTTTGTTCTGCTTTATTTATGGCTTTATCAATTGATAGATTCTCAAGTGAAGCAATTTTAAGCTCTTGAACAAAATTAAGATACACATATGGTAAGCTACTAACATAGTTGATATTTACCTTCAATCCAGGTTTGTTTACTATCTTTTCGATTTCTTTAATTATTTTCTGAACTTCTTTTTTTGTATTTGTATCAATAATGGCGTTTAATTGTGATGTTTTTGCTGCAAGCTCTGCAATACCATGAAAGAATATATGAACAATCTCATTTTTAGTGATCTCTTCCTTTATTTTCTGATTTCTTTCTTCAGATTCTTCAGTTGATGAAAGAACTTCAAGAGCTTCTTTTTCTAAACCTAAAACCAAATTAAGAAATTGTACACTTGCAATAAAACTGTCACTTTTAGCTGCTTCAAAACTTAATCTAAGATAATGACCGATTAATTCCTTGTTTCTTAGAGCTTGGTTTAATAAAAGATGACTGCTCTCTATTTGTTTACTCCTTAACTCAGGATCTTCTGGCAGCTTACTATAATATGAAAGTGCTTTCTCTAAGTGCGATTGACTCCTCTCGTAAGCAAAATGTGTAGCTATTGGATCTCTCCACCACCAGTCATTTCCTAGACGTTTTAAAAATTGAGCAGTGAATGATACATCAAATTCTGCAAGCACCATTTCATAAGCTCCTTTCTCTTCGAGTAATCTCTCTTTGTTTACTCCTTTAGGAGATTCTTCAAGAAGGTGGATTATCTGATTTTTCTGATTTAGAAGTAAAAATGTTAGCATAACTTCTTCAATGCTTGAAGCTCGAGGATGTGTAGAATCAAAGTAAGTCTGCGAAATGGAATTTAAGATTCTATAACCTTCAATATAGGAAGTACAATAATCCTCAGAAGGTTGAGTACTAAAAATACCTGTGTTAACAATATCAGCATAGATTATCATTAAATTGGCAAGTTCCATCTGGAATTCTTGTAGATCTTCTAATTTTGCTGTTAACATCTCTTTTCTCTCTGAATCTGATTCGATTTGCAATTTATCGCGAGTCCATTCATCAAGAAAACGGCTATATAGCAGATGAGCTAGTGATGATATATTATTTAGAGTTTCTGCGCAAAATCTAGAAAAACTTAACCAAACTTGGCTTAGTTCATCTAAATCATCTATCTGGACAAAAGAGTGGTAAATTCTTTCTCTTTCTAACTCCATTAAAACAAATTGTTTGAAAGGTGAATCGCTTAACAGTTCTATTGTCTCTTTGGAAAATGCCATTAGATATTATAAAGGATGTTAGTAAAAAAACATTTTGACACTTCTAATCTAATATCAAAGTGCTTTTTCATAGTATTAGAGATTAATTCTCACCTTTATACCACTTTGGTGCTTTCAATTCTCCTAATTTCTTATTAAATTCTTGAACAAGTTTTCTTGCATGCAAATTTGTATCTGCAGATATCTTCTGAGTTTTATTTAGATCAATAGTTTGTCCACAATAAGGACATTTTTTTGTTTTTTGTTTCGATTTACAGTAAGTAAACTTCCCACACTCTTTTTTTGTACATCTAATTACTATATATTCAGAATTGATCATATTAATCTCCTATAATTGTTACTGCTACTTTGCGAGATCTAGCTCTAACGTCTAAACAGACGAAAACAGGTTGTTGCCATGTTCCAAGCTGCAATTCTCCACCATGAATAGCAATTGTTAAACTAGGTCCAATGAGTGAAGCTCTTAAGTGTGAATGTGCATTTGAATCAATTAAATCATGTTTGTATCCTGCGCCTTTAGGAACAAGTTGATTTAATAGATTTCTAAAATCATCTAATACTCTAGATTCATACTCAATTGAAGTTAAAGCTCCTGTTGAACCAATAACATTTGCAGATAGCAATCCGTTTTTTACACCGGATTTATTTACTAATTTTTGAAAATCACTAGTCAAATCAACTATACTTATCTCACCTTGAGTTTGAAAACTTACTTTTTCTGTTAGTGTTTTCATGAATAGTTCTCCTTATTACAACATAAGTAATCTAGTAGAATATTTATTAAAAAGTACTCGATTAAAATTTGATGTAAAACCTTACTACTCCTTCCAAAAAAAATAAGAATTAAAAATTCCATTATAATTAGAGAGAAATGTCAGATTCAGAGAAAAAAATGAATATTCTCATAGAAGAAGCAAATGCTAATTATAACGCAAATAGGTACAAGGACGCAGCAAGGACCTTTGAACATCTCATAACATTAGCAATTCAAAATAATGAAGAAGAAGAAGCAATTTATTTTGCATATAGATCCGCTGATTGTTGGAGAAAAGATAAAAACGAGATGAATCGGGCAATTATCTTTAGAGATATTGGAAATTTAGCCTATAGTTTTTGTTCCAAAATAATTGATGATTTTGCTTCAAAATCAAAAAGTCCTGAGGACAAAGCAAAAGCTTTACTACTAGCTGGTGAATGCTTGATTTCGCAAGATAAGACAAATGCACATAAGAAGCTAACAGAAGCAAAGGAAATATTCGAAGATTTAGCGAGTAAAACCAAGGATACTAAGGCGAAATCTAAATATCTAATGGAAGCTCTTGTGTGTGTTAATAAAATCGGGGATAAAAAACAAATAAAAGAATTGCAAATTAGAGTTGCAAATCACCACGTTACTTCCGCTGAAAGGAATATTAAAAATGATACCCCGGAAGATTTACAATCTGCTTTAAGGTCATATGAAGATGCTTTGGAATTATTTGAAAGTTTGAAAATGAAAGAAGATATCCAAACAATATCAAAGAAAATAGAAGCTCTGAAGAAAAAAGTAGCTGAGTATGATCCATTCGCAACATAATTAAGTTATAGTTTAGCTTTATTTGATTGAGAAAAGGATTTTAATTTTGTACAGTAATATTCAAAAACTAATAATTTTATGAAAAAATAGGGTCCTGTAGCTCAGTTTGGATAGAGCGTCTGCCTCCTAAGTAGACGGTCGCGCGTTCGAATCGCGTCAGGACCGCCAATTTATTTCTCTAGGAGAGTAGAAATGATGATGACAGATAATTCTAATTCAATAAACGTTTTTATCTGTAATTTTCATACTTGTAATCCTAAGAAGTGTACTGCAAATCGAATTATAAAATTTAATAAAGCTAGAGAAATAAAAATTAGCCAAATTAAATTAAAGCAAATTGTTTTAACACCTTTCTCTGAAATCGCTTTATCACCAGCTGATAATGAAAAAGCTGTAGCTTATGGTCTTGTTGGGATAGATTGCTCTTGGAATAATATAGAAGGTGGAAAACGTGCTTTAGAGAAAGGAACAGGTAGGTCTCTTCCTTTTCTTGTTGCAGCAAATCCAAATAATTATGGTGTTCCTTCCAAATTAAGTACACTTGAAGCAATTGGAGCTAGTTTGTTTATTTTAGGATACAAAGAACAGAGTAAGGAGATTTTATCGTTAGTTAGTTGGGGATCTGAGTTTCTAAAAATTAATCAAGAATATTTAGATGAGTATGCTTTAACAAAGACTAGCAAAGAAGTTGTTAAAAAACAAGCTAAATTTATGAAAAATCTATATGGATGAAACCTCGAAAAAAGGTCTATACACAATTTTTTTAAAATACATAGTAAACCAAGATTTAGATGAAAATAGGAATAAATTGCTTTCCAACAGTTGGTGGATCAGGTATTGTTGCTACTCAACTAGCTATTGAGATGGCAAAGAAAGGTCATGATATACACTTGATAAGTTATGATACTCCGTTTTTACTTCGAACTTTTAGACATCCAAACATAACTTTAGATCTTGTTGATATTCTCTCATATCCATTATTCAAAGATATTGGAACCCCTTATACTATACTTGCAGCTTCCAAATTAGTACAAATAGCAATGAAAACAGAAGTTGAGTTGTTTCACATACATTATGCTGTTCCTGTTGGTGTTTCAGCCTACCTAGCAAAGGACATAACTAATATCCCTTTTGCAATTACTGCTCATGGTTCTGATATCCATACTCTCGGTATTGATCCAGCATACAATCCAGTCCTCTCTCATGTTTTCAATAAAGCTGATGGCTTATCTACTGTGTCAAATTATCTGAAAAAAGAAATTCAAATAAAATTTGCGTATAAACGGGATTTAGAGGTTTTTTATAATCCAATTGATATTAAAAAATACAAAAAAATTGATACTCAACTTTGTGATTTTAGAATTAAGTATGATAAAAATTTCATACATGTTTCAAACTTCCGTCCAGTAAAGAATGCTCCTTTTATAGTCGAAGCTTTTGCTGATGTAGTAAAAGAACAGCCTGATACAGGTCTGATAATGGTAGGGGAAGGACCAGAAAGAAAAGAGTGTGAAGATCTCGCATATAAACTCGGTATTTCAGAGAATGTAATTTTCCAAGGAGTAAGAGTTTCTATTGCTCCTATCTACAGCTGTGGTTCTGCACTTATTTCTGCTAGCACAAACGAGAGTTTCGGATTAACATTAGCAGAAGCTATGGCTTGTGAAACACCAGTAATAGCTCCAAGAGTCGGGGGAATTCCAGAAGTTGTTGACCATGAGAAAAATGGTTTTGTTTATGAATTTGGTGATATGAAAAGTCTCACAGAATATATGCTGAGATTAGTTGATGACAAAGAATTAGTGAAAAAACTAGGAACTAATGGTAGAAAGAAAGTAGTTGATAAATTTGAATCAAGCAAAATTGCTGATTCTTACCTTGCTTGGTATGAGAAAATTCTCTCTTAATTTACAATCTGGTATTTATGTAACCTATCCCACCTATAGGTGTTTCACTTGAATAATGTCTTTTGTAAGAAGCGAGGTAATCACCTAAACCTGTAATTGTTGCCATTACAAACCATGGCCAACTTACTTCTTGCCATTGATGATGACTATCATACATACCAAATTGCCAAGATTTGTATTTTTCAATTAGGCTTATCGATTTATCACTCACCGTTATAACTTCATCCATTTTATCCCTTATTCTATTAGATAATTTGTTTGTTGCCACTTTCAGATTTTCGCTATCTTTCTTTCTTCTTGCTTTTGCTACGCTTCCTAATATTTTAAAAAAATCATCTGAAAAAAGAGACAAGGATTGAGGTTCTAAATCTCTAGAAACGTTTTCTATCCAAGGGGTATTATACAAAATTCTTGTATACTTAACAAATATTGGAAATTGTATGCCAATCTTTGTTACTGCGGGAATTACTTGTGCATTATAATTAATCTCACCTGGTCCTGAAACCCTGATATAGATAGGTATAATTGATTGTAACAAAGCTTGATTGGTATCCAATCTTGGGATTAAATTCAGAAAGTGTTCATCTAAATCAATTTTATTCTTGTTTATAGTAAAATTATACTCTTCTTTATTCAATGGGCATTTTCCATTAAAATGAAGATTATTTTCGTCTTCAGTACAAGATAACTCTACTCTATACCCATCATTTGGACATTCATAAAAGAAAGGAGCAAAATCCTGTTCTTTTATAGCTGTAGTAGGTTTCAATCCAAGACCTAGTATTTTCTCTGTTGTTTTATTAAATTCGTTTAGATATTCTTTTCTATTTTTTAAGAAAGGATTGTATCCTTTTAAGGTTAATTTACGAATTTCAGGATGTGATGATGGAAAGAAGATAACTCCCCAGTCGTTTAGTATGTTAGCTTGTATCCCCCAAATAAGTGTAATCCATTCTCCCATATTTGTTGAATTTCGATATGTTTCTCTTAGATAAGTAATTATGTGTTCAATTCTTTCCATAAATAATTTTTGAGAATTTAAATCAACAGAATTTTTGAATTCACTGAAAATATTTTTAATAACTTGAAGATTTTCTTCAAGCCAATCATAGTTGTCAGTTTTGATTCTATTTACAATCACTCCTTCAACCGAATCTTCTAAAACTATTGGTTTACTAATTGAAGATTGGTTGTTTGGAATATGTATTGAGGTGATTTCTGGTTGAATACTATCATGAGTATTGACTAGAAATATTGGAACAAGATAGTTATCAGTCTCTCTACTCATTTCAGAAAGGGCTGATATGGTCGCAATCTTATTGCCTATTATACCTGATCCTCCAAAAATAGTTGTCTGTTGTCCTCCTAAAACTACCCCTTCTTGTATTAAATTAATATTTTCAAGTACTTTTGGAGTTAATAATCCTAGCTTCTTATGATATTCAATTAAGATGTTTTTTAGATTGGCAACTTTAACAAGATCTACTTCCAGTCTGGGCATTTGATTAACTTGTTTTAATACCTCTGAAAATGATCTTGGTAAATATCTGTAGAAATGATTGATCTCAGAAAAAGTATTATCTCCTCTCATATAGGATTCATAATAATCTCCAATTGTGTCCATGGATTTCTTATAAACTAATCGGTTCTTATTAGTTTTTGTATAAGTTAAATTAGAGTAAAACAAAAACCAAAAGAGTATAGTTATTGTTTAAATTATCGTGCTTAACAAAAATCCTTTTTATCTAGAACACTACCTTTTGTTATTCCTTTAAAAGGAATGTCTTAACTTCCGACAAAAAGCATTTAACGCCCTTTTTCTTCATAAATTCTTTTTTAGATTAAACGTTCCTCTGTTATTTCTTCTTGAATCTTACACAAATTTTTTAAATGAAGACTTTATAATGAAACCACAAGAAATAATTTTCAAGGTGAAAATAAGAAATGGCTAAAGAATGCCCTAAATGTCACAGTAAAAGTCTAAAAGAAGTAGAGGATAAGTCCAAACCAATAGCTTATTTCGGACATAATCCTATTTACAAAAAGAAATTCGTTTGTAAAGAATGTACATATGAATGGTTTGATGAAGGCGGCGTAGAGGCAGGATAATACCTATATGTGTATTTTCTTCCTCCATTTCTCCATCTAGAGATGATTCCTTCTCTTTTCGCATATTTTTACTTCACGTAGGGCTATGAATATGAAAATTAAAGATTTTTTAAGAAAATATACTTTTCGAATTATTATTTTTCTGATAATGGTTGGATTCTTAATATACTTCTTTTACGGATTAGATTTTCATGGTTCTTTTGAAGTTCTTAAAGAGGCATCAATTCTATATTTGTTAATCGCACTTTTTTTCATGCTAGTTAGTGCTGCAGTTAAAGCATATCGTTTCTATATGCTATTAAAACCCAATAATCCTGATTTAAAATTTAAAAAGTTTCTACTACCTTATCTTGTAGGATATGGATTTAGTGTATTAGGACCATTTAAAACAGGAGAAGTTGCTAGTGTAGAGATAAATAAAAGAAATCTAGATATACCTCGTTCTTCATCTTTTGCAGCATTGGCATTTTTCAGAGTTGTAGATGTATTAGTAGTTCTAGTTTTCTTTATAATCGCTTTAGGAGTGACTCTACCAAAGATTATAAACAATACAGTTGATCCTGATTTAGCCTCAAAAATTCAAATAGGAACAAATATAGTCTTTTATTTGGCAATAGCAGGAACAATCGTTCTAATTGCTATATTATTTATTCCACAGATTGGAAGATTTTTCCTTAAAATAACTACAAAGGTAATAGGTAAAATTTCTAGCAAAGCAGGCAGCTGGTTAGACAGAGTTGTTGAACCTGCTTTAAATGAATATTATAAGTCACTTAGATTTCTTTACAGCAAAATTTTCATTGCTTCAATTGTAATTATTACAACTGTGTTGAGGTGGATACTAGAAATTTATTCATTAAAATTTACATTGATAGCTTTCGGTAGCAATATAAACCTGATAGATGCAGCATCAGTCATGTCCATAGCATTACTAATTGGTTTGATTACTCTTGTTCCTGCTGGCATAGGAACTGGAACTATTACGACACAAGTTCTACTCATCGGTTTACTTATTCCTAAAGATATAGCTACTATACCAGTACTTTATCAAGCACGCAAAGCCATAATAGACACTTCAATTCTCTATCAAGCTTTAATTGGTATCATACTCACTTTACTACTAGCAGCGATAGCTTCTCCTTTCTTAAAAGAAGTAAAGAGAGAATTTTCTGAGGAGAAAGAAGGAAACAAATCACAAGCAATAAACAGCGAAATAGAAAATTAAATACCCCGTCGTAAACGACTTATAAGAAAATGATGAAATCCTAGTTCTTCCATTTTTTTACAAGTAGTTTCGACATCATACTCAAGTCTAATGTGTTCATACTCGAAATCTTTTGATTTTTCATTTATTCTAAATGTCATAAACGAAGCTCTAGGATCATTGTCTCTAGGTTGACCAACAGAACCAGGATTTAAGAGATGTTTTCCTTCATTAACAATATGAAGAGGTTTATGGGTGTGTCCTAAAAAGAGGAAGTCAATCTCTGTAAATTCTCTCGTTATCTCAAAAAAGATATTATAAGACCATGAAGGTAAATCTGGAGATACATAATCTCTTAAAGGTCTTCTTGGAGAACCATGAACAAACATTGCATTCCCTTCTGTAATAAAAAGTGGAAAAATGGAGAAAAACGGGTGAGATCCCAAGAGAAGTTTTTCTTGTTCTGTTAGTATATTTTTAGTCCAAGACAACGAAATTTTAGGTAAAGGATTAAAATACTTGAAATTATCCTTAAAAATTGCATAATCATGATTCCCGACAACATGTATCTGTGCTAGATTTTCAACTATTTCCAAACATTCTCTTGGATTAGGTCCATATCCAACTGTATCTCCAAGATAGATAATAATGTCAGGAGATAAATCTTTGATTTTATCAGCTACTTCAGATAATGCTTCAAGATTTGAATGAACATCTGAAAAGATAGCTAGAGTAATCATTTATATTTCTCTCTTATATTTTCTTAATTATCTTTCATTTAAATAAAGTATTTGTTAAAAAATGAAAAGATAAAGGTAAGGAGATTAAATAACTTATACTTCTTCTTCTTTACCTTTGTATTTTATTGTGGCAAAACCGCCAAGAATAACTAATCCTAAAGATACAATGAAAAGTATCATTGCTAAATAATCTATTGAAATTGGATTACCTACTGTAGGCTGAACGTAAATCTCATATAACTCCGTTTGGTTATAACCATATCCTCTTTTATGCATACGTATAGTAACATCGATAAAATCTGCTTTAATTGTATTTGCAGGAGTGATAGTTCCATTAAAGTGCCTATTATCTCCGGTGTTTACAAGATTTTCTTGGTTTCGATCAGCCTTAAGTTCGAGAATTACTACCCACACATGAAGGTTTTCAACTGTTGTATTATTATCACTATAAACTGTTATATGAACATTGATAAAGCCACCTGCTAATATCTCTGTTTCTTCAACAACAAAGTCTTCATAAGATAGTAGATGTTGCAAGTTAAATAGCCATTGAACTTGACTGATAAATAGATATTTATTATCTGCTTTAATAATGTTAGATGAATTAAAAATATCTGCAGATGCTGTAGCAATAAGTTTACCTCCTCTTTGTAACTCGACTGCTGCTTGGAAAACTGCTGAGTCATTCAGGTTGTAATCTGCACTGCTGTTATACATTCTATCATCATCTAGATCAACGTAGAATTCACCTGTTTTGTTCAAAGTTGCATATAGGTCTCCTTGTTGAAATTGTATATACATCTCTCCAGAAGTACCATTATTTGTAAAATTTAAAGCTGATCCTTGGTAGAAGATTGAAGTAACATCTTGATTAGAAAGAATTGATGAATCCGTGAAGTATGGAATATCAGCTATATCTGCAGAATCCAGTGTTATTGTAGAATTAACACCTAAATCTTCAGAGAAAATTGTTGAATTAAATATTTGTAGACCGAAGTTTTCTAATAGTTTATTGATGGGTTTTGTATCTGCTGAAATCTCGCCTAAAATATACAAGCTACCACCTGATGCAGTATAGAATCTGAGAGCTTCAACATCATTATCAGTTAGATCATTTAAGGCTCCAACTAAGATTATTAGGTCGTAACTATCAATTACATTATATACAAATTCGTAACCATTTGACTCAAATTTTTCAGTTATATTAAATCCATAACTGTTTAGTATGTTATTAATTACTGAAAGATTATGTTCTAGAGAATTTTGAGAATCAGAAATGTATGTGAGAACACTTTTTGCTGACAGATCTTCTTCATAAGAGAAATATTCGTATGTTGGATATAATCTAAAAGATTTCCACTGACTGACTCTGTTATATAGTTCTGTATAATTATAATTTGCTGTGTTATTTTTAAAGAGAATAACCAGATAACTAATAGTATCTCCATCATTAAGTTCAATATCTCTACCAGCAGTGTCTTTTGAATTCAATTCTTTAGCTATCTCAATAGATACTTCATATCTGTTAAAATCATCTAAATGTTTGTTTAAAGCAGCAACTGAGTTTTCAACTCCTGTAGCGTTATTATCACCAATCATTGAGTTATAAGCTGTTCCGTTTATGAACATGTCTTGTCCTCCTAATTGTCTGTAATTAATAGCTACACAATCATCAGCAGTGATGTTAGAAGAGCCAATTAAAGCATCAAAACTGTTATCAAAAACTACAGCTAACCAAGTATGATTAACAGAATTGTAATCTACATAGACAGCACTAGTATAACTTATGCCCATAAATAAATGGGTAGAATTTGCTTGAACACGTATTGTTACAGATATTTCATTTTGAGAAGGACCTATAGAAACAGTTTGGACTGTAGCATTTTCCCATTCTCCTAAATAACTTTCTAAATTACCATCTATTATTGGTTCTGTATTGTTTAAAAACACAATATCCCCTTGAGGTGATATTTGAGAAATTTTCTTTTCATCTGAAATCATCGCTTTTGATGAAACACTGCTAAAACTTGAGAGTATTAGTCCTAGTATAATAGTTAAAACTACAATTATTTTCTTAACATATCGTGTTCGCACTTGAGTCTACTCCATTGAGTTTATTAAAGGCCTAGCTTTTGCCTTTTTAAACTTTATTTCTTCAAAGAAGTTCAAGGCACTTATAATGCAACAGTAGCAAAATACTTATTTGAATATGGAAATACTGTATAATCGTAATCTAAATAATCTGTATCTGACTGATGGAGATAAGAACATGTCTGAGCTTAAGAATAAACTTCTAAAAGAAGAGTATAAAGATCAACCTGAAGTAAAAAAGTTACCAATTTTAGCGTTATTAGAAATTTCTGAAGATGAAGCAAAATTTTTGAAGGAAATTGGCTTAGAAACTATTGAAGGTCTTGCTACTGAGTGGAGTAATTATTATGATAAAATAGCAAAAAGAATTCCAAAGGAAAGGATAAACAGCTGGATCGCTGCTAGCAGACTCCTATCACTTGAAGACACAAAAAAAGTTACTTCAGGAGCTAAAATCATCATGGTGGGAATTGATAATGCTGGAAAAACTTCATTATCAATCGCTTTGAAACATCGTGGAGCATTATCTTTATTATTCCAAAAATTATATGCTTTAACTCCAACAAGAGGTTTACTCAGAAGCAAAATTGAGGTATTTGGATTAGATGTGCACATGCATGAACTTGGAGGACAAAGTATCTACCGAGAAGATTATTTGAACAATCCCCAACAATATTTTATTGGAACTGATATTATTATTTTCGTTTTAGATGTGCAAGCAAAAGAAAGATTTGAAGAAAGTTTTGAATATTTGAAACAAATCACAAACGTTACAAATTCATTAAAATTAAAAGTTCCTTGGAAGATATTTTTCCATAAATCAGATCCAGAATATGAAATTGATGATAAAAGTGCTGAAATATTTAGTTCGATTATTGACTACATGTCTAAAAACTGCCCCCATTTCAATCCTGCAAAAGATTTCTTTAGAACAAGTGTAAAAATTAGGTCATCAATTTTAGGTGCTTTTTCACATATTTTCAGGGAAATTTCTCTAATTCAAGATGGTGTTAAGAATGCATCTCAAAAAATAGCTGAAGAGCTAAATGCAGATTTCTTCGGATTATATGACTTTAGAAGTAATGTGTGTTTTGCTCAATTCGCAAAAGAAGAAAATCTAACTGACGTATCACATAATGCATACTATGAAGCTATTGAAACTATAGTTAATATGAGAGAACCATTTCTTAGAATTCGAAGATATACTCTTGAAAATGAAGTAAATGAAATTTTCATTTTAAGAGACCTGCGTTTTGGTGGAGATCGTTACATTATGGCAATGTTAACGCAAGATGAAGAAATAGCAAGAAATCTTGATCAAGATGCTATTCAAGAAATCATTGATGAACAATTACAAGATTGGATAGAATTCAGAGGATATGCAACGTTTCCACTTGAATAGTATTTACTACATCTTAAACGTCATTTATTTTTTCGCATTAATAAAAAGATAAATCTTTAAGATAGTTAGATTTCAATGAGCAAAGATGCTCCGATAGCTCAGCCCGGCTAGAGCGGTGATCTCGTAAAGTTATCGAGAAAGTCGCAGAACGGGGGTTCAAATCCCCCTCGGAGCTCCATTTTCCGCTCAAAGTTTAAATATATCTGTAATTCTATCCAACTATGACAAAATATCTCTTTATTGTAAATCCTCACGCAAGAAATAAGGCAATAGGTAAAATGTGGCCAGAAGTTGAAGGAGAGATACTAAAACGAGGTTGGGATCACACTACTATTTATACACGAGAAACTAAGCATGCAATTGATATTGCAAAAAACAAAGCAAAAAATTACGATGTCATTGTTGCAACTGGAGGTGATGGTACCGTAAACGAAGTTGCAAATGGTTTATATGGAACAGGTAAAACTTTTGGAGTATTACCACTCGGAAATGGAAATGATTTTGCATATGGAATCCTTCTTGATGATAATTTCATGAGAAGTTTAGATGTTCTGGAAAAAGGCATAACTACAGATCTTACAGTAGGTATTGCTGAAGCAGATGAAGACAAACGTTATTTCATAAATATAGTAGATACAGGAGTTGGTGCAAAAATTTCTGTCTCAGCTTTTACTGATGCAAAATGGCTAAGCGGTTTTCTAAAATATTATTATTTGGCTCTTAAGGGAGTATTGAAATATAGGTTAGTAAAATCAAAAATCCAAGTTGATGATCAAGATCCGTTTGAATGTGGGCTAGTTATTTTAGCTGCTGGAATGGGTCACCGTTTTGGTGCAGGTTTTCAAATACTTCCTGATAATTATGGATTCGAACCAGATTTTGCTATTTGTTATGCGCATGATATAAGTAAAATGAAGCAAATTGAGCTACTCAATGTGTTGAAAGGAGGACATCACATAGGGAAAGAAAATGTAGAGTATATAAGAGGTAGTAAAATCAGTTTAGAATTAGAAAAACCTCTTCCAGTTGAAGTTGAAGGTGAAATTGTAAACTTTGGTGCTAAAAATGTGAAATTTGAAGTAGCTCCTGAGAAACTAAGAACAGTTGTTCCTGATGAGTTCATTCAACTTAAAGAATCTAGGCAACACAAATAAAGATGTAAGTACTTCATTAAACAAAAAGGAAGAATATTTCTTCAAGCATCTTTCAATCTCTTGGAGAGATTTATTTGCATGTAGGATTTATCGTTCAAAAATTAACAAAAGAGGAAATTGATAGTTTAACTATTACTATATCGAAAAAAGATTTGGAGATGTTTCCTAATGAAGGAGTTCTTTTTTTTATTGAATCGTATGATGAAATATTTGGCTGTTATATCGATTCTAATGGGAACATAACTGGACTTGAGGGATGGTTTCAAAAATTTCCTGTAGCCAGAGATGATATTGTGATTATTTCGAAGTATTCTGAAGGATTTTTCCTTTCAACAATGTCAGAAATAGTTGAACAACAGCAACATTTTGTAATAGAAATGGACAGAATTTTATCTTCAGAACCAACTGATATCTTCTGTCCAAATTGCAGATATAATCTCGAACATGGAGGAAGAACTTCTAGAGAAGACTCTTATATACTCAAATGTGCAAGATGTGGTTTTACACTTGTGAAAAAGAGTCTTTTAGATTGACATCATAAAACAAATTTATAATTTGAAAACTAAATTTAATCTTGAGTAGAATGAGAGCATATTTATCCAAAGCAATTCAAATTAAAGGAAAAAATTGGAAAATAGCTTGTGATAGCACAAATTCTACTTATTACCCTCTAGTTTTCTACAGTCATGCTCACTCTGATCATATCCCTAGACGTTTACCTAAAACTAATATAATAACTTCAAAAACAACACAAACACTTCTCCGAAATCTAACTTCTAATTATAGCGAACCAATTTACTATGAAGAGTATTCACAAGAAGATCTTAAAATTACACAGAAATCTAGTGGACATATTATAGGTTCTACAGCTCTAAAAATTGATTCTTCAGAAGGAAAGCTAATTTATACAGGTGATGTTTCTATTAGAGACAAAGGATTCTTAGAACCGTTTAAACCTGAAAAGTGTGACATATTAATTATTGAAAGTACATTTGGTTCTCCTGATTATATTTTCCCAGAATACAGTCACATTATAAACGAAACAAGAGATCAAATTTTAAATTATCTTGAAAATGGCTTTCCCGTTGTTTTGATGGGTTATGCTTTAGGTAAGGCACAAATGTTGTATCATGCATTCTCAAAACTGTCTGAAACTATTATTATGCATGAAGCAAATTATAAAATCAACTCGCTTCTTTTGGAAAATGAGATTCACGGTTCTATCTCAGCTATTTCCTATAATGATGCAAAGGAAAGGGCGTTATTAGAAAAAGCAAATAATTGGATTCTTTATACACCTCTAAAATCAGGAAGGGACACCTTTTTCACTTATCTAAAAAAGAAGTATAATGTTAAAATTTTTGCTTTTAGTGGTTGGTGTATCTTTCCTAATTACAAGTTCAGGATGGCTATAGATCATGGTGTAACCATAAGTGATCACGCTGATTTTCAAGAGCTGATTCAAATTTGTAAAATGTGTGATCCAAAGCAAATCTATACTATTTACGGAGATAACATTAGATTTGCTGCAGAATTAAGAAAACTGGGATTCAATGCAACACCATTATCAAAACAAACTCTTCTGGAATCATTTTTTTAGTTTTAGTAACATGTTATCAAATCTTCTATTTTCCTTTCTTTATAGATGATTTCATTTAAATGTACTATTTGAATAGGTATATCTCTACGAGCAAGAAAATCTCTTGCATTGGTACTGATGGAATTGCAAATTAAAACCAACTTCTTTAAGTTCAAAGAATTAATAAGTTGCTCAAGTTGAAGGATTTTGTTTGTTGGAATTGTTCTTTTCCAGTTAATTGTAACAATTCCAATTTTTTGATTCTGTAGATAAAAATCTATCACATACTTCTGTCTTCCAAATCTAAAAGTGGCATTCTCTCTTATTGGAATATTTCTTGTGTTAAATTCGTTTCTAAGTAAATAATTAATGACAGATTCTTCTGTGTTCATTGAACAAAAGTATTGCTGATTATTAAAAACACACCTTATTACCGGTGTAATATACTGGAAACATCAAAAAATGTATTTTATTGACAAAAAACAAGATAAACCAGTTTTGAGAAAAATGTATTTGGAACATTTTTTTATGTTTTTATCCAAAAATATATTTCATATCTTTTCTATTAGATAGTCTTGCGATTAAACGATCAAATAGAGAAATGTGCTTTTTTACAAGAGCTTTAGGAGTGTTAGAGAAAACATAAACATAATCAACTTTCTTTCTTTCGACTTGATTTTCTTTTGCCCTAATTTTATATGTTATTTTTTCATCATCTGCTTCTGTTAAAACACATGCTATCCCTGTTTCTAACTCTTCTTTAGTAAATAAGATTACAGATTTTCCAATTACAGTCTTGATTAGAGAAGTCTGTTGCTCAATTTTATCTTCCAATAATCTTAATAAAACCGGAGGAAGCTCGAAAAATAATTCTGAACCTCTATAATCAAATGTTTTTTCACCACTTTTTCCGGTTACTTTCATTTGAAAAATTGAATTAGCAAATTTATTTTTGAATCCTATATCTTCCAAAATTGCTTTTCGATCTGCTCCATCTTTATAAATGAAGATTTCTTTTCCAATGTTTTTCACAAAATAGGTTTTTGGTCTTCCAGTATAATGCTTCTGAAAAGTTTCTGAAGAATTACTTAGCTTTTTGAATGTGAAAATTGGATTTTCTGATTTCTCTGAAGGTTTCCATGATACAAGTTCTCCCATTTTTCCATTTTTTAATATGTAGGTTTCTCCTATATCTGCTTCATGGATATCATAATCTGTATAAAGTATCTGTTTTTCATCTTGATTATGTTTAACATTAAGCAATAGTGGTGTACATATTTGATTGCTTATTGTGAGACCTGTTACCTTCCCTTCAACAATATTGTGGAAGGTACGGTCATAAGCAACTATTTTTTTACCTTCAATTTCTGAAATTAATTCATCCATTCTGGTGATATCTATGAATTCTTTAACTCCATCTTTTCCATGATACTCATCAAATCGTTCTGAAATCATAGAAGAAAATTCTTCTCGTTTTTCACTTAACTTCTTTAATGCTTTTTTTCTAATAAAACCAGGCAATATGAACCAAAATGGAAGAAGTGCTCCTTTTACTGGTGAAACTCTTTCATCTATAACAGCAACGATTCTGTAAGCTGTTCTGGGATGAGACATGAAAATGTTTGCTATCATGTCCCATCTAGTTGGTCTGTATAAATGTTTGTAAAGTCTAATTGCAGCTTCACCTTGAAATCTCAATTTTTCATCTTCTGTGAATTCTTTGCCTGTTAAGAGTTGAACATTCAAACCAAAATCACCAGCCACACCTTGATAAAATCCTTCTAATTTGTACAATGCTTGAGCTAGTTCTTTTCCATATCCTGCCTTTTTAGTCTGTAAATCTGCATCCCCTTCTAAAACCCTAACAAATATGTATAAGACTGCGATAATTCCATAACTAATAAGAAAATACCATCCAAAAGGAATTTTTACTTTGATAGCAGCATAATCAAGTGTTGTGGCTGGAAGAAGGAATGCTTTCTTGATTATCATTTCAACCCACGCCAATAATTGTAACCAAATTATGTGAGCTCTTTTATTATGAGCTAACTCATGTGCTACAATACCTCGGATGTCCTCATCACTAAAATCATTGATGTCTGAAGCAATCAAAGCAACTCTCTGATCAAACAATGGTCCATAAGCCATAGCATTTAAGATAGGTGCTTCAACAACCCCTACTTTGATTTTTCTCTTTATACCTAACTTCAATCTTACTTCTTCGATTAACTTCAAAATTCTTTCATCATCAGTAGGTTTGATACCTAATAATTTGGTTAATAACCAACCTGATATTAAATATACTAAAATAGAAACTACAATAATCATTTCCCAAGGTCCTATGGAAAGAAAAATCACTCTATCAACAAGCTGTGTCCTTGCAAAAAAACTGTTTGATCTAACAAGCCCTCCAAATGTGGAGTTATCTCGAGGAAGAGAAAAAGTACTGGAATCAAAGAAAGAAGAAAAAGTATAAGAATAAATTCCCAAGTAATTCCAAGTTAGATTATCAAATCCTGGTACTAGTCTACCGACACCATATAGTACGACATAAACAATTGCAAAAAGGGTTAGATAAAGAATCTGAGGTGACATTAATCTGCTTACTAATACGAATTTCTTACCAAAGAAGATTAATGCAAGAATGATAAAAACATAGAGCATAAGATTATAAGCCCAGCCTGTAAATATCTCGGTTTTCTCGTGTTTTACAAGTTCCCATATTTTATCTCCAACTGTACCAACTAAAAATACAAAATATGTTACTAAAGATATAATCATGAGTTCTCTCCACACTGGAGAGTGCCTTAATTGGTATGTTTGGTAGATAGCTAGAACAAAAAGACTCAGTGCTATTCCCAATAGCCATTGTTCTAGAAAGAATAATACTAATCCAAAAGTAATCGCTATAGAGGACAACATTAGATTTTCAGAAGTTGTTCCGTGTTTAATTTTTGTTCTAATCTCTGATAAGAGAAAGAATAACCCTATCGCAGTTATCAATATTCCTAAAATTAAAGTAATATTACCGCCAACAACTCGAGCCCACTTATCAGCAAAATAGTCCACCAAACTCATTTCATCATGGGTGTGATGATGAGTGTTTTAAAATCTTTGTCTTTGAAAGAATTTCAAGATACGGGAATTTGACGTATCACATCGTTATTGAGTAGATCCTTTGTCGCTAATTGAGCATCTGTTTCAGTGAGTTTCATTAATTTAACAATATCATTAAGAGTAGCAGTTCCTTTGTATTTCAGTAAGGATATTACCTTTTTCTGTTGCCTACTATAGGATCTGTTGATATCTTGTGTTATGATTTTTGGATTTAATTCAAGCTTAGTGCTAGCTAGATTTTCTACGGGCATTGTATACTTCTTTAAATACCTATCAATATACTCCTCCATCATAGAGAAATGTTCTACTCTCCCATTCCAATCCTTTAGTTCTTCAGAATAACGGTTTTGGAATTCTTCTTGGATTTTCTTCAAGTCTGATCTAATTCGATTATCTTCTTCATTACAATCTGTACAAACTACTGTTACTAGTTGATTAGATGTGGCATAGATGAACTTGAAATTTTTAGTTTGAAGAAAATCACATCCTTCGTCAACATTCTGTGCAAAAATTTCGATTGCGCTTAAGAAACTGGTTATCAGATTCTCATCATGGTCTATGCTTCCATACTTTTTGTGATAAAGACATTCACCTGTATCTTTAGCTATCCAGATATTATGTAACATAGACTTCAAGAACATAAAATAAACTCAGCACAAAAAGTCTCATAATACATGGATATTTTCACATTCACACTTTTAGTGAAAATTTAACAATAATTTCAAAAGAAAAATGAAATAAAAATAAGGAAAAAAAGTAGTTTATGCTTTGTAAGGCATAACCTCTAAAACTATGTTTTCATCCGATAATTCAGCATCTCGAGCAGCTTTTCGAATTGCTTCTTTTGCAATCTCAACCATTTGCTCAGTTGTTAAATCCTCGTTGTATGTTTCTTTCAAATGTGCTATAGCTTCAGAATCTCCTTCACCCATTGCTTTCGCTTTGCAAGACATTACTCCACCACCAGGATCAACAAAATGAAGGCTTGGGCCTGTTTGATCTATTCCACCATATAATAATCCAACTCCAAATGGTCGAAGACCACCTTGTTGAGTGAACATTTGAATGTAATCTCCTATCTTAATTGATAGTCCTCTAACATCTATTGGATCGGCGTAAGTTAACTTGAAGATTTCTGCTTCTAGTCTAGAACGCGAGATAAGAATTCTTCCATCTGCAGCAACACCAGCAAAAATAGCTTGAATGTTCTCTGAAATTTTGTGAATCTTTAAATCAGGTTCATTTAAATCTACGATTCTGAGTAATCCTGCAAGTACTACTCCATGGTTACTTTTTATTCCTATTGCTATACTTCCTCTTCTGACTGATTCTCTTGCATATTCAGTTTGAATGATACGTCCTTCAGGTGAGTACATAGTTGTTGTTCTGTCATATCCCATTGATTGTGGTCCTAACATTTTCTTATGCCTCCAAGTATTTCTTTACTTCTTCTGAAGTCAATCTTTTGACTCCTTTTTTATTGACTATTACAACATCCATTCCGTCTCCAGTAGCAGCATCTCTGCTAATAGCAGTAGCTAAAGCTAATATAGCTATTTTCAAGCCTTCTTCTTCAGTTAAATCTTCTTTCCATTGGGATTCCAAAACACCATATGCAACAGGCGAACCTGATCCAGTTGATGCAAAATCCTCATCTGATATACCTCCAGCCATATCAAGTGTATAGACGTGAGGTCCATCTTTATCTAAACCAGCAACAATCATTTGAACCCAATAAGGGAAGTAGGATCTATATTGTTCATACATTATAGAAGCAAGTAAATTTCCTGCCATTTTTGTTGAAGGCGAGTATCCTCTTCCTAGTTCATAGAGATTCAGATTAGCTCTTGTTAAATTAACAAGATATTGAGCATCTGAAACCATTCCAGCAATTGTAGCAACTGTAAAATTGTTGAGTTCATGTAACTTATCTGCTTTTTTAGATGCAACAAAAGTACCCATTGAAGCTCTTTTGTCAGCTGCTGCTGCAATTCCTCCTTTGAATCTTAGTGCAATGGTAGTTGTACCATGCTTTGGTTCCATATATGAGTTGTTTGCCATCCCATTAAAGTTTGGATTGTTCATAACATTACCTCAATTTTTTTAGTTTTCTTTCGCTTAAATATTTAGTGTTTTCACTGTTTATATTAATTATAAGTTATTTCATCAGTGTGAGTTATTATCTTGTCTTCATAAACGTCTAAACTCACATTGTCTAATTCTATTAATTCACCACTCACCCAATTCACGACCATATTAATACTTGAACTTGACGGATGATTCTCCTGATATTCAATATCGATTATACCATCTTTATGAATATTTAAATGAACGCGATTTTTATCTAAATCCTCCCAACATAGCTGAATATAGCTCTTAGTTTGCTTTTTATAGATAAAACGAAAATTACCAAACCACCTTTTTTCAAGAATTGAACTAATGATATCTTGTTCTAATGGTGGTATTGTGTGTAACCTTTTCCATTTAGAACTATAGTTGTTATTTTGTATATCAATGGCTTTAACATTTAGTAAATCTCGTATCAAAGATTTGGTATATCTGCTTCCGGAATTGGTAAGTTCATATGATCCCAAATCGTTTTTTGAGAGGTACTTACGATCTTGTAGTCTTTTGAGTGCTTTTGTTAGTTGATGTTGGTGAAGTTCAGTAGTCTTTCTTAAACCTGAAAAACTATAAGCTACGTTAGAATCCGATAATGTGAGAAGTAATTGAACCTCAGGTAGAGTCATGTATTCATACTCTAAACTATAGAAGTAATCATCTGGTAAATTATCTAATTTCAAACTTTTATCTTCTTGCTTGAAGCTTGATAAATCATAATACCCTTGGTCCATATTCATAATATTATCAATATACAATACTGCTTATCAGTATATAATGACTTGGTTTTATACGAATATTGTTTAATTGTTGTTTGTTTCCTCGCCTGAATTATTTTCAGATTCCTCAGTTGAATCTTGTGTTGTTGATACAGAAGTTGGATGTAAATACACTTCCCCTTCTAAAATAGTATAAGGTATTCGACGTTCATCAATCCAAGGAGCTTCTTCTCGGAACTCTTTAAACATATCATTTGAAATTATCATAGCATTTTCTTCATCAGCAAGTCGTAAAATGAATTTATCTCCATCTACTCGTGCGGGTAGCATCTTAATTGCTCCTTCTTTTACTAACTGATCTAATCTCTTCTGTTCATCAATTTGGTATCTAAGAGCAGCATCAGCTACAGTAATTATTTTCTTGAAATTCGCTCTACTTAGTCTGTTTATCATTGCTTCAATATTGGCTATCTTAGGTTTATTAGCGGAATTTTTTTCTTCCCAAGCGATATTAGAGCCATCCAGAATTGCTGTTTCAAATGGGTAGTTTAATTCTGGAAAAATTCTGTCTCTATTAAGTTGTGCTTTTGTAGCTAGACCAAGGAAAATATCCCTTGAAAAATAAGCTAATCCCAAGAGTAAAGTTGTAAAAACAATTCCAAAAGCAATTTGAGATGTAAGGGTTGGATTAGTTACTGGTTCTGATGAAAGAACTATTACTTCTTGAAATCTAGTTAATAATAAAGTTGTATACCAATTAGTTCCAGAGAGAGTTGTCCATTCTAGATCAATTGAGAAAAATAGAGCTACAATCCCTGTGTTTACCGGATCCCCTGATAAAATCAAGAAGTTTTTTCCATTAATAACCCTGACAGAGGTTTCGATATCATTAAACATGATATTTTCACACTCTACCCTAGGTTGAACATAGAGTGATACACCTTCACTATTTGTAATTTCATAATCTATTAAATATTCTTCACCCATGGTCACGTTTATTGGAAGATACCAATTATCAACTGTTATATAAGGCTCGACTATAATCTCTAGTGTATCACTTTCTGTAACTCTTTCAGTATCTGGATCATCAATAGATCGGTAAGTCAAAGTAAAGGTGTGCTTCTGATATAAAGAAGTGTCTGGATAAAATCCAATAGTATCTGAAAACGTTTTACCACTCTCAATTTCTAAATTGTAGACAGAAACTGATCGTGTAATGGATCCAGTTGTTCCTGTTTTATGGATTTCATTTGTTACTGTAACGTTAGTTACTGTCGTTCCTCCTGTATTGGATATAACGAATTGAACATCATTAGTTTGATCCCTTGTAAGATAAACTGTTCTTAGTGGAAAATACATTCTTACTATTCCAAATGGTAGAACTACCAATTCAAATGTTTTAAAAGTGGAATACATTTTGGAGGTCGTACTATTAGCAAAAGCATTAACACTATAATTGCCAGCATCTTGACCATTGAATGTAGACCATGGAACAGTGTGATTGACATATCCTGTAGCTGTCTCATTCAGTAATATTGAGTTATCATAAATCATTTCATGACTAGGATTTGTAATATTTAGTCGTATATATGAATCAGGGATGTAGGATTCATTTTCATAGGTATATTGAAATAAAACAATAAGATCATCTTCTCCCCTTGTTAAAACAGATGAATTTAATCCCATGACAAAAGTAGCATTTTCAAGAAGATTTAAACTAGGAAATTGAGAACTAATATTAGAAGGATTTCTGGCCTCAATTATGGAATTTGTAGGATTAACCACTAGTGTAAAGAACATGAATCCTACAACTAATAAGTAGACCTTTGACCTCCTATACATAATTACACTTCTATTTTATTATTTAACTAATATTTTTTTTAGGTTTAATAAGTTTAACGTGAGTAAACGTTTTTTTACATGAAAAAATGAAAAATGTTGAACGATGCGAAAATACCCCTGATTCTGTTGGGAAGCCGTCAAGGACCTTCCGGGCAACATTCGTCTAAGCACTTTACCCAGTTCATGAGAACTCTACTTAAGCTTGCTCCTCGATGATTGACCGTTTCAACGTTTCCTATATTCTCCTCAGCAAGTTATCTCTAAAGATGTTACCATTTTATTCATCGCATCATTGTCTCCGAATATAGGCCGTGCCGTTTCTGTTCCAAGAGCCATGTTCTCACATGGTGGATTTGCATCCACATCGATTTTGATGGAGTCAGGAGGTTCCTCAGCAAATGCCGATAGTTGCCATTTCGCTTCGTTCATGTACTGAATAGTAGCTATATAAAATAAAATTATCTGTTCTTGTTAAGAGCTGGGCAATTTTTTATATTACATCCATGCTCTTACCTATTTTTCCCATGGTTTCAAGAATAAAATCAACCTCTTCCTCGGTATGTGTTGCCATAACACAACAACGTAACCTTCCTGCTTCTTTAGGCACAGCAGGGAAAACTATCGGAGGAACAAAAATTCCTTCTTTTTTCATTTTCTTAGCAAAACGGAAAGTTTTGATATCATCACCAATTATAACAGGAACTATTGGTGTATCTTTACTTCTTAAAGTATCAAACCCTAATTCTTGGACTCCAGTAATGAAATGTGTATAGTTCTTCTGAAGTTTTCTAATAAGATCTTTATCTTTTTCAATTATATCAAATGCTTTTAGAGCTACAGCTGCACATACCGGTGGTAGAGCTGCACTAAATACAAAAGCATTAGACGTAAACTTAAGATAGGAAATTACTTCTTTTCTTGCAGCTATATATCCTCCTATAGATGGTATCGCTTTACTTAAAGTTCCCATGAATATATCTACTGAACCGGGTGCAAGATTAAAATAATCATCAACTCCTCTTCCATTAGGACCTATCGTACCTAATGCATGAGCTTCATCGACCATTGTAAAAGAATCATATTTTTTAGCAGTTTCTATGATTTCTGGCATAGAAGCAATATCTCCATCCATACTATATACGCCATCAACAATAACTAGAACTCGTTTATAATTAGGACGATGCTCTTTCAATAATCGTTCTAAATCATTCATGTCGTTATGATTAAATCTCTTCCATTCAGCTTTGGATAAGATACAGCCATCATATATGCTCTGGTGATCATATTTATCGATTAAAATCAAATCTTCTTTACCAAAAAGTGAAGATATTAATGTCATATTTGTGACATAACCACTACTGTAAACTACAGCACCTTCTGTATTCTTAAATTCTGCAATTCGATTTTCTAAATCTTCATGAATATCAGCGGTACCTGTCAGCAATCTCACTCCTCCAGCTCCACTCCCATACTTATCTATTGCTTCATGTGCAGCAGCAATTATCTCAGGATGAGTTATTAAACCTAGGTAACTATAGGAACCTAACATCAGAAGTTCTTGATTATCTACCATAACCTTATGGGAAGCTGAACCTTGTATAGGTAGCATATAAGTCATCAATCCAAATCTATGAAGTTTCTTCTCTCTCTCCAACAAATCCTTAATTTTTCTGTTATCTATGATTTCTGTAATCTGTCTCACCACTTACTGATTATGAAACGATATTCGTTATACCAAATAATATCTTATTAATAAAACTTCACATCAAAATACGAGAAAAATCTAAAAAGTGCTCTTTTATATATTTGTGGGGTTTAAATAGGTTCATTCCACAGAGATTACTGAAAGTAAATGACAAGATTTTGGGGTGACAATGAAGAAGCTCGAACTATAGCTAAAAAAACAATAGAGACTCACCTACAAACAATTACTCGCCGACAAGAATATGTCAATATCCAAGATCTTTTCAAATTGCTATGGAACGATTATCATCTTTTTGATCATTATCTCAGACTAGTTCTTAGATTAGAAGAACTAGAAAGTGAAGCAAAAATAACTATTGATCCACAAAAAAATCTTAGACCTGTGAAAATGACTGTTTTAGAAACTTCTGGATTGAAGGAAATAGAAGTGTGGGATTTTTACAAAAAAAAGGAACAAGTTGATTTTAACAAGAAAATTATTGAAAGATATAAAAAAATCAATCCTATTGTTTAATTCTGTTTATTATTTTAATCGAAAAATATAAAGAGGGAGAAGTTTAGATGAAAACAAGTTCCTGAATTTTCACGACCAAGTAGTTCAGTGGATAGAATGGCTGCCTGCGGAGCAGTTGGTCGCCGGTTCAAATCCGGCCTTGGTCGCCAATATCCTTTCTTTGTATCTATTAGAACTGAAATCTTCACCTAAAGCTCCGAATGTTTAGATTCATAAAATGGACTGTTCTTTTTCAAAGGTATTTGCGAGAAAGCTTCTGCATATTCTGTTGATGCTTGTGTTCCTCTCATTTTTGTTCTATATTTATGAAAATTAACATAGAAATTCTCTCCACCTTTGTACAGTTGTGATTTGTAACATTTAATTGCTGATTCTTTAATATCATAATACTCAGAGATATCTACAAGAATTTGAGGATTTGGAATTAGAATGGTTGTTTCTGTAACGTAGAGTTTAGAAACTAAATGTGGATTATCATACTGTGTTTCATGAGCTGCCCATTCAATAGCTTCTCTTACAATTCTATAACAAGTTCTATGGTCAATATGATAGTCATCTTCTAAGTGTGTAATGATTATCTCAGGTCGAAACTCCAAAAGGAAAGATATGAAATCTTTTGTTATTTCTCTCTCAAAATCAATAACATTCTCATAATCATAAATCCTAGTTTCTTCACAACCTAACTCTTTTATTGCCTCAAAATACTCTTTTTTCCTTTCTGGAGAAGAAGAAAAACATACTGAACACACCTTGTGATCTGTTCTGGAATATTTGGCTATCGTACCACCAGAACTCAGTGATTCATCATCGGGATGAGCAAATACAAAAGCGATTTTCACAGCAACATGATTGGTAAGAAGATATAAAAATACTTCCTCTGTTCGTAGAATCTATTTCTTTAGGTATTCAACAGCATAGTTACCTGCTTTGTATCCGTCACCCATTAAAATAGGCGCATAATCAAGTTCCCCTCTGATTGTACCTGCAGCAAAAATACCTTTAACATTAGTTTCATTGGATTTGCTTGTTTGAACATAACCATCCTCATTAATATTCAAGTCTATATTTTTCAAGTAGCTTAAATCTGGTTTATCCTTTAATTCTATAAAAATAACATCAGTTGAAATTTCTTTTTCTTCTCCTTCCTTTGTAAACTTTACTCCTTGTACAACATTTGTTCCAACAATTTCAACAGAATCTAAATCTATATTATAATTGGATTGTATTGTTGGTGTTGCTTCTATCTTTTTCAAGAATCTTTTATCGCAACCTAGTTCAGCATCAGGGCATATTATGGTTATTTTACGACAATACTTTCGCAAAAATAGTGCTCCTCTAGCGATAAAATTACCAGTACCAATTATTATAGCTTTTCTCCCTCTGAAGAGTGCCCCATCACACACAGCACAATGAGATACTCCTTTATGAGTAAAGCTCTCTTCACCTTTAATTGTGTTTTTCAACTCAGGTAAACCAGTAGTTAAAATGACAGTTTTTGCGACATACTTAGCTTCTTCTATGGTGATCTCAAAGCCAGAATCAATTTTATTTATGTTTTTAACGTTTTCATTAATGGTACTTATTGATGAAGATTCAGTGTTCAAATTATCTAATTGTTCAGTTATTTTTTGGATTAAATCTACACCAACAATTTTATCAAAACCCGGTATATTCTCGATTTCACCTTTCTTTGCTGTATTAGAATCGAATGATATTCCAAAGAGATTTATTTTTAAATCAGGATCTTTTGAAAAAGCTGCAATTGCTGCTGACATTCCAGTTAAACCAGGTCCTATGATTGCTATGTCACAAGTGTCTTCATCCATATTTTTAAAACAAAATCTAAATACAAAAACTTTGTTGAAAAGGAAATGAAACAAAGACGTGAGACAAAAATAAAAAGAAAATATGCTAGTAATTAACAACAAATACAAGATAGAAGGAAAAAAGGGGGCTTAGTTAATTGTCATCTACTAAGAAATAGAAGACAGAACGCATATCATTTAAGTTGCTCCTTTTGACGATTAAACCTAATTCAATCAATCTTCTCAAAGCATATCTTGCAGTTCTTGCAGGAATTGCTGATGCTTTAATCAATTGTTTTTGGGTTAATGGTCCCTTTTTTTCCAAGATTGTTAGTAGTTTCTTGCCTGAAACTGGTATTTCTTCATCTGCCATTGTGGTTATTCCCCTTGCTTCGTAAGTAATACGAATAAGCTTCTTTTATAAAAGCAATCTCAGTATTTTATCCGCAATTACCTTATAATTTCTAGAAGGTTTATCCGCAATAGTAAGTTTAATGCATTCTTTTTAATGTTCGATATTTTTCTCATAATATCTTACTAATACAACCTTGCTCCATTCCTTACTATTTTAATACTTAACCTTTTAAGTATATAAACACCCAATTTTCTTTCTTATAAATTCATGTAACACTTAAGGAAACTAGTCAGAACCACAACAAAGCTTATATTAGATTATTCGTCTAATGTATTTCTTAGTGAGAAACTGTGAGTCACAAAGTTGAAAGCTCCCCAGAAATATACCATTTGGCTAATCAACTACAGCGAATCAACTATTTGGGGAATGTTCAAACTATTCAAATTGAGTTTGAATTTATTTCTGAAGATAAGAAAGCTGAACTTGAACGAAATTTCACAGATTCAACTGCCCTCGGTCAGTATAAATCTGATATGATCATTCTAGAACAGATTTCTGGACGGGATATGCTAGAGATTATTAACACACTTCACAATATCAGTCTAATCTTCGGAGATCTTTCTGCTATAGATGGGATTACTGCTCTTGTTGAAATTAGCTATAAAGGAGAAACATTCTTTGTTGTTGTATCTTATAATCCAACAACAAGTGGTTTAGAATTGATTTCCACATCAGAAAGTCAGCTATATTTTGAGTTATTAAACTTCATAAGGACAAAATGGGCTCTTTCCAAAACATTTCTAAAATAATTCTCTTTTTAAAATTTTATTATTTCTTCATTTAAGACCTTTATTAATAATCTTAGTTTTGAATAAATATCAGAAGAATCTAAAGTACATTTTTGTGTTTCAATCTTGTCACTAATATCGTAGAGAATATATGATGCAATATGGAAATTTATCGTTAAACCTTCAGGATATAAATCCTCTAGGTCAAAATTTGCTCCTAATTTTCTAAGTGCAAAATTATATCCATTCAGAAATGCAAAAATATCTTTCTTTGTATCATCTATATTTCCATATTTCTCAAACTCTTTCATACATGGTTTTGCAAAAAATGTGCCAATATCTTCAGATCTATCTCTTCCTGGCATTATAAATTCAGGGTCAATTATATAGACTTTAATTTTAGGAGGAAATTCTTCAATTACATCCTGCGACATGGTTGTAACATCGGAAGAAAATAGGAGATTTCCTTGATGAAAATCTCCATGTATCATTGTCGCTCCTAATGATTTCTCTAATGAAACAAACGATGGAAGCATTAGCTCCAAAATCTCCTCTTGTATTGAAGAATCTCCCAGTATTGAAAGTAAATAGAGTATAAGTTTCTTGTAAGGTTCTGTCACAAATTTCCCAGTATCTGTTCCATGAATAGCTGCAAGAGTTTGGCCTGCTAATTTGTGTTTGTAGTCCTTATCAAGTTTTGTTTCTCTAAAACTCTTACCAGTCACTCCTTCATAGATGATACTCCTATTTTGTTCGCTTTTGTAGAGTATCTTTGGGATATAAATACCTGGAAATCTCTCAGGAACCATTGAGATAATCTCATAATTTTTTATCTCTTTGTTAAATCTAAGATCATCAGCAGAAAATTTGACGACAAGGTTTATTGAGTGTACTCCGATATCTGTATTAAGATAATATGTGACAAAATGTACTTTAGATTTTGATGTTCCTTTTTCTACTGAGTTGACATCCTTGATAGAAATAACTGAAGGCATTTCTCCTGTATTTTCAAAAATTTGTGTTTTGAAAACTTTCTCTAAACTATCACCTATCGTAGTTAAAATTGTTTTTAGTTTTTGTTTTTTTCTTATCGCATCAGAAGATGGATTTTGTCCTTCAATACTCAATTTAATACAATTTCCTATATAAAATTACAAAAACCTACTCAAAAACTTAACTCTATTTTTTTAAATCAAAAGATTAAGTGGATTGACCATTCCTATAATTTTATCTCCGTCTACTACAATCAAATGATTGATTTTTTGTTCTCTCATTTTTAATAGAGCTGATGAAATGGTGTCCTCAGCATTTATTGTAATAACTGGTGTCTGCATGACATCTTTTACTTTAACTTTTTTCAGTTCTTTATTTTCTACTAAAATCTTGATAATATCTTTACTTGTTATGATACCAACTGCCACTCCGTTATCAACCACAAGTAATGAACCTACGTCAAAATCATTCATTATTGTAATTGCATCTAAGAGATTCTTTGATGACTTAATTGAGAGTGTTCCTTTAGTCATCACACTTGATACTGGATCATCTGTTTCATATGTTTTTAAGGTCATTATTATACTCTAGATTTGATATAAGTTAAAGATTTCTACTATTTGCAATCAACTGAACACAAGCGATAAAGATAATTAGCTATACTATCTTACTGTTCTTAATGGCTAATCCTATTAGAATTATTCATTTCAGTGATACCCATATAACTCCGAGACAACAGTTTATTAGACCGAGTTTTGATAATGCCTTAAAAGTAATTAATTCCACATCTCACGATTTTTCTATTTTTACAGGAGATTTAACACAAGATGGATTAATTGAAGAATATGTTTTAGCTGATGAATTAAGACGAAAAGTAAACTCTCCTAAAATTTATTGGATTATTGGGAATCATGATAGTAGAAGTGGAGGATTTGAAGTATGGGAGAAAAAGGTGGGTCCTAGAGAATTTCACGATTTTTCGGATAATGTGCTTTTTATAGGGTTAGATTCCTGCATCCCTGATCGAGATGGGGGAAGATTTGGAAGAGAAGCGTTAGACTATACCAAAAAATTACTTATGAAATTTAGTGATGCAAAAATAAAAATTGTAGCATTTCATCATCATATTTTACCAATTCCTAAAACTGGAAGAGAAAGATCCAACGCAATTGATGCTGGAGATATGCTTTCTGTACTATTAGATCACAGTGTGGATGCTGTTTTCACCGGACATAAGCACCACCCAAATGTATACAAAGTAGAAGACACTATCATTGTATCTGCTGGGAGTGTATCCAGTTTTAAAACACGTAGTGGCGGTTCTCGTTCCTTGAATTATGTTGAAATCACTCCTGAAAAAGAAGTGAAAACAAAAATAATGAAGACATCTGGAGAGCCAATAAAAGAAGATGACAAGACTATCACTAGAAGATTTAGAATGGTTAGTACTGATGGAGGAAAATGGTTAAGATTAGCTCAAATCGCAGGAACAGACTTCGGTACTTCTTTTGAAGGACATTCGAAACTTTATGAAAAAGGAATGGAGTTAATTAATAATACCAATCCAGATTTAATATTACATTGTGGAGATCTTACAGTAAAAGGAAGATCATCTGATTATGAAATAGCAGTAGAAAACATCTCTGATTACTCTGATAAATTTGTTTTCTGTCCAGGACCTAGTGATTTGAAAGGTTATGGTGAAACTCTGTTAAATAAATACTTTGACACTGAAAATGTGTTTGAGAAAAATGATTCCTGTTTTTATATACTTAATACTTCAGTTCCAGAAACTGAAGTAGGTGTAGTAGGAAGAACTGTTCAAAACAGATTGGAAAGGTATGTTTATCATACACGTTTAGCAAAACTAGATAAATTTCATACTGTGGTTATGCATCATCATCTCATCCCAATTCCTGGAACAAGAGAAACTTCAGCTTTAGAAGATGCTGGAGATGTTCTAAGATTGTTGACTGACACAGGAGTAAATTTAGTTCTTTCTGGACACCTTGGTAGAGCTTTTTGTACTAGAGTAGAGAAAACAGCTTTTGTTAACTGCAATACTCTCGCTTCTCAAAATACTTCTTCTTTTGAAAATAGCTTTAATTTAATAGATATCTCAACAGATGGAGCTATAGTTGTTTCTGAAATTAATGTTCCCTCAGGATTCAGGCGAATATTAGGTATATTTCCCGGTATTCTTCCCGACAAAAACAATACAATTGTTACTTAAGTTTTTAAAATTCATCAGCCTTTGTCGAAGGATTTTTTAAAGTAAGATGAATGTACAAAATTAATGAAGCTTCCAAGAAATATTAGTAAACGTAAAAAGTTTACTTTATACATAATATCATATTATATTTTGATTTCAGTGATGTTTGCACCTATACCACAGATATATGCATCATCAGCAATAAATAATAGATCATCACGAGCATATGATGGTACTAATCCATTTGCTAGTGAAGAGTATTATAACGATATTACAGTAAATCCTGGTGCTAAGCTTGATATAAGACCAGAAGAGCTAGGTTATCCATATGTTCCCAATACACAATCAGGGGATACAAGTGATCAAATCTCTGCATCTGATTATTTATCAGTAAGCCATCCCAATACGTTTAGTTTAACAAATTTTGATGATACTGGAAAGATTAATAATAGTTACTCAATTACTAACATAGCTGATTATACTGCTGATTCTTTAAATTATGGATTAACAGATATAGAATCAATAACTGATTATTATACAATTGAAGATGGTTATGATGGTGTTTTAACTTTTGATAAAGATGACTATTACTCTTTTGCTCAAGCATTTTCTGTGGAATGGCAATATGCACTTTTTTATGGTAGTTCACTATTTTTAACATACGATACAGGGGCAGCAAATTCACTAGAAGATTATCAGCTTGAATTACTTCTAGTTGGTTCTAACAGCGGGGATGGAAAACCAAATATGACTAATATCATTAGTAGTTGTAATTCTAATCCTTTTATGCAAGGAGCAACTTATCTCGATGCAGGTCTTCAGTTTTTCGATTTTACAGATACACAATTGTTAAAAGGAACATATTATATTGTAGCTAATTTGTCTCAAATAGACACAAGTGATGCTCCAAGACATTTTCAATGGGCTAAGAATGATCATACAACAGATGGTGTTAATGGTGGAGAAACATATTATAGAGTTACTGGTTTTCCTGGTCTTTGGAGTTCTGAAACTGGCTATGATTTTACTCTTTTAAATTACCTGCTCCCATGTGATAGCGGGAACAATCCTATCACATTTACAGATCCTGTTCAAATAGATCTACAAGATAATAGCGTAAGTGTTACTTCAACAACTGAAGCAATTTCTGGTATAGGAAACCATGAACTCACTGCAAATACATCAGTCTCTATCACATTTAATAACAGTTATATATTTACCAAAATATATAGTGGAAATGATATTTATGCTGCGTTTTCAGCAACTAATGGTTCTTATTGGTCATATAGTATTGATTGGGATATAAACTGGACTACACCGTTGATAGATATATCTCCATATTCGAATCTTGAGCGGTATCAGATAGTTTATGCACCTTCAGATTGGCATGATTCAGTTTTTACTTTTTACTTCGATGAGACTGAAGCAATGCCTGGATCATCGAGAGTCGCTTCTGGATATAGACTTGATCTAGCTGATAATAATACTGCGAGTAATTGGTTGTTATCTACGAAGAGTCCGAATCACTTGAGTGATTTAGAACTTCTAGATGATACTATACCAACAGAGAGATATCTTTTAGGATATTGGATAGGTACTGCTACCCAATCAATTGGTTATACTGGCTCAAAAATAATAGCAGACACACTTGTTCAAGGAGGTGGAATTTCAACTCCTTACAATGTAGAAACTGGAAGCTTGAATTTTACATTGTATGATGGAAATGGTAATATTATCCCTCTTAAAAGTGGTTTGCCAGGGAATCTTGTTTATGCTGATTCAACTTCTTATACTGTAGTAAGTCTAACTCAAGATAGTCCTGGTGTATATACACCTGAAATCTACTTTGATCCTTCTGTATATGGAAGTGATGAACCAGGATTCTGGACTGCATCAGTATTGTGGCAAAATGGTACTGAGGTAGGATTTTATTCTCAAAGAATAGTTGTTCAAACACAAACACAATTTGATTTCATTTGGGAAGAAGAACCATCAAATGCTAACTGGGTGACTGATGACATCTCAAGAAAAGGTCTTGATTCTATAAGTATAATAGGTTATTACTTTAATATAAGCGAACCTTATACAACTGGTATAAGAAATGTAATTCCTTCTGCAACTGTTTCATATAACGTTTATAATGGGACTTGGAGTAAAAATAACGATTTAACTTATGAAGGTTCAGCTCAATATAATACTTCGATATCAGTTGATTTCTCAGTTGGTACATATACAGTAGAAATTTCTGGAACAGGTGCTTTTCTTGAAACAAATTCAACATCATTCAATTTAACGGTTTTTTATGAACTAGCACTCATTCCTGAATACACTTCAACTTCAACCTATTACACTGATAATGTCGTTTTCAATATCGCGTTATATGATGTAACCGGTGACACGAACCTCACTTCTTACACTGACATAAATGTAACACTCTATGACGGAAGCTCTTATTATCTAACGATACTAACAGATTACTCTTTTACTTATAGTGGCTCTCCTGATGAATGGATTCTAGATATAAATACCACTACTAATAGCCTGGATATCGGTTGGTACGATGTTTACATAGAAGTTATGATCGACAATTATAAAGCAAATTACACAAACACGTACGTGTCGGATGTGTATTCATTTGAGATTTTGGTTGCAGAAACAGAAATACAAGTTGATGTTGCACCTACAACTATTCAGGTTTATCATG
>CAZJUB010000010.1:0-1310 GCA_964549075.1 uncultured archaeon
TATCATGATCTAACAAGAAGTTGAAAGACTTGAGAAAGAGCTCATTCCTTTTGCATTAAAGAGATTTGACATGGATAGTTATCATATTAATTTTCCAATGGCAAAAATGGCAATGGGTATGGCTAAACGTATGATGGGTGATTGGCTCAATGATTATGTTACTTGGCTTGTCAGAGCTTTTATTAGATGCTTGCTGAATGTAGGTGATGAAATCTATTTAAAGGATCTAGGTGCTGTAGTTGCAGCTGAAGCAAATTATATGAGTGGAATTGGACCTATGGGACCATTTCAACAGCAAAATATAACACAGGGGTCTGGTAATCGTGCTGGTACCGAAAATCTTGTTGAAACAGAAATTCATGTTTGGTTGCTTCATCTACAAGATGAGAACATGTTGCCAGGTATCTATGAGCGTTTCACTGGAAGATATTTTGTTAAATAGAGGGAGATAAGGAAGTCTTTTCTCCACATTTTTTTTAAACTGACCTTTCTTTATCTATCTATTTTTTTGAAGAAATAAAAAAAGGAAAAAAATAAAGGATTTAGCTGTAAAAGTCGTCTTCTTCTCTGATTTCTATATCTCCATCTTTGATTACAGGTTCTACTTGATAGACGATTCTTCCTTTCCAATAATATTCTCCGGTTCTATATATGGGATTTTTTCGTAGATACGCCAAAGTACTTCTTGGGATATCATATTTATTACTGATAGTTGACATTGTAACATTATCCTCGAACATTTGGAAAATCTCTACTAGCTTAGGACGCATTTCTTCATCAATTACAAGTTTACCATTTTCAATCTTGTACCCTATCGGAGGTCTAGACATAATCTTTTGATCTTGTATTCGTCTCTTAATACCATACATTCTTTTCTGCCTGTATTTCTTCAACTCTTCTTCTCCAAGCAAGTCATAGATTCTAGTCACCAGCATTTCTTCAGATTCTTCAGTTGCTCTAATTTCCACTCCTTTACTTCGAAGTAAAACAGAAGCATATCCAAGCATATCCACTTCTCTGGAAATTCTGTCTCTAGTCTGAACCCAAACCTCTCTAATGGGATCTTCAGGTCGCTGAGCATTGTGGGTAGCAATGAAATTTAGCATGTTCTTAAATCCTGGTCGTTCTTCAACATGGCTATCTCCTGAAACATCTTCATCTATAAAATGTTCAAGTATATGTCTATAACCAATAGATTGGATTTTTTTCTCAATAACATCAGATTGAGTATCTCTTCCTGATTCTTGATCAGCAGTACTAACTCTTACATAAGTAACAACATTCACATGCATGGTTTCTAAAAAGGTGGG
>CAZJUB010000010.1:1410-65681 GCA_964549075.1 uncultured archaeon
GGCACTACTTAACAAATTTCCAACATTATCAAGAGAGAAACATTCTGTTACATCTAAGTTTGAATCTATATAAGATTTTGAATAATTGAATCTTTTTTCAACAATGGTCAGCGAGAAAATTCCAAAAATTACAGTACCCCAATAAAAATTATTACTGTTTAGATTTAATGCAAGAAATACAAAAAGCATAGCTAGACCTACTACTATTGAACCTAAGAAATCAAGTAATATTATCTTTGATAAATCTACTCTGTTCATAGCTAGACAACTATTATGCGATTTCTCTAATTTACTTTATTATTCAACAAAAAAAAAGAGCAGTAATTTCCTGTATTCGTGTAGAGAAAAAAGAACACTTTAAAAGCAGAAAAAAAGGAAATTTAGGTATTATTTGCTCCAATAACTTTAATCATCATCAAGATCAATTGTTTTTTGATGTAAAACATGTCTTTCCCAATCAAGAGTTATATGTCCATCAATATGCTTCGTGAAAGGAACATCCATTCTCCCATAAGGTGTAGGTGCATAGAATTCCATTACTTCAGGATCATTATTCTTAGGAATCAAAGGAATAGTTATTTTATCTACCCAATTTTCATCTAATATGTAGAGTAATCCATTTCTATTTTGAACTTGAACAGTAATTGTCTTTTTATAGGTTTCATATCTTCCAGCGAGTGAACGTAAGTGTTTTCTTCTCTTAAAGAAAGGCATTTCCTCATCGGGGTTTTTCCCAAATATCAAAGCAAAAGCTACAAACATTAGATGCAAAGGTATCCAATTGACATTTTGAAGTAAGGCAAAAGTCAGTTTGAGTTCAGGGATAAAACCTACCATACCACCAGAAACACCAGAATTTCCTCCATGAGTAATAATTCTCTGTCCAAAGAAATCATGATAGATCTTCCATCCATACCCGTAAGTAGCTGTTAAGTCTGGATAATAATAGAAGTATTTTGCTTGAATGTTTTGATTATGAGGTTTCCACATTTCTTGTATAAGTTCTTCTCCAAGTATTCTAACTCCTTTGTATTCTCCACCATTAAGGTTACATTGCAGATAATTTGTCATCTCTCTAACACTTGAGATAATACCTCCTGCTCCAGCAATAAAGGGACCAGAAAGCAAATCTTTTGCATCTCTGAAAATAACGTCTTTATTTAAACCATAATCGAATCCTCTTGAAACATCATTATCTTCTTCAGCTGTTTTGTTAGAAAAAGTACTTCTATTCATATTTAGGGGAGATAGAATATTCTTCTCAATATATTCTTCATACTTAATACTACTTACTTTTTCAATAATTTGTCCTAATAAAACAAAACCTGCATTCCAGTAGTAATATTTTGTACCAGGGGGGCTTAATATTTCTGATTTTGCATCATTTATATGGAAATAAAAATCATCCCAAGTTCCCATTGGAAATTCAGGAGGAGTTGTTTTTACCAACTTTTGATTTTTTTGTGAAAAATAAAATGTGTTTAAGGCTGGAACTCCTGACGAGTGACTCATAAGATGTTTGATTAGTATAGGATTATCTTCGAAACCTAATTCAAAAGGAATATATTCTGAAACAGGATCATTAATATCCAATTTTCCTTGTTCATGAAGCTGCAAGATACCTAAGCATGTAAAAGATTTAGTTATTGAAGAGATACCATAAAGAGTATCAGGTGTTGTTGGTTTTACATTCTTACCGCTTTCTCTTAAGCCAAATGACCTTTCATATATGATATTATCATCTTGTGTTATGATAACTGAAATTCCTGGAACTTTTAGATCTCGCATAACTTTTACAATTTCTCTTTCAAATCTATTTTTGAAATTTTCCAACTTAAATTCAGGAATACTCATTTTATTCATCAACCCAATAACATATATTATGTTTAGTTTTTAATGTTTTTGCTAAACATATACTTTTTTTCCCGAAATACTTAAATATTTCCGAGGTTTGATTATCATAGTCTTTGGTCAAGTATCAAAGGCAAGGAAAAAAATAAAGGATTGATAAAATTTGAATAAAAAATTATTAATCGTTACAGCTGTTTTTTGTGCTGTTATTATGTCTACATCTCCAATTATGTCAGTTGTAGCGCAAGACTACTTTGTTGGCGGAACTGTGACAGTTGCTAGTGGTACAGATCCATTAACACTTAATCCGTTAACATATGGTTCAATCTATGAAGGATATATTATTGGATTTGTATATGACTCTCTAGTCTACCTTGATACAGACAACGAACCAGTACCTATTTTAGCTGCATCTTGGGAACATAGTGTAGATAACACTGTTTGGAACTTCACCATCAGATCTGATGCTGTTTGGCACGACGGTATTCCATTAACAGTAGATGATATTGAATACACATGGAATCTTAAATTAGCTGATGCTGGTATTCCACGTAGAAGCTGGTTGTTCGATGATTTAATCAGTATTACTAAATTCCCAGCAGAGGATAAGATACAAGCAGAATTTGATTTTGAACCAAAAGATGCTGATATACTTCTGGATTTTGCAACTGAAACAATCTTACCTAAACACATTTGGGAAGATGTTGCTGACATCTATTCATTCAATAATGAAGCACCAATTGGTAGTGGTCCATTCGTATTTGAAGAATGGGAAACTGGACAATATATCAAACTGACCAGAAATCCAAATTACTACCTTGATGGTCCATGGATTGAAGAATTGATAGTTCAACTAATACCTTCTACTGAATCTCAGTACTATGCTTTAAGTACTGGAGATATAGAGATGATGGGCGGTCCACCACCAGAATTAGAAGCTTTAGCAGAAGTTGATCCAAATATTGCAATACATCATTATCTAGATGATTATGTCATGTACTTAGGTATGAATCAACGAAGATATCCAAATAACGTAGTAGAATTCAGACAAGCTGTCTTAACTGCTATTAACAGGTCAGAAATTGTTGAAATTGCTCGTTACGGACGCGGTATGGAAGCTCCTGCTTCTATGAGCTTACCATATGGACCATATTATAATCCGGACATTCCAACATATGATTATGATCCAGCTGCTGCTAATGCAATGCTAGATAGTCTAGGTTGGGTTGATACCGACATGGATGACGTAAGAGAGACAGATAATGGAACAGTACTTGAATTTGATCTGCTAGTTTCAGCAGAAGCTCAAGAATCTGTTGATTCTGCAAAACTAATCCAAAATTATATGGCTGCTATTGGTGTAGATGTCACTCTTGTACCGATGATCTTCGATTTAATATGGACTCTCGTTGGTGGTCCTGGTGGAACATATCCAGACAAATATGACTTTGATTGGGCATTTTTAGGTTGGGTCGGCTTTTGGTCGGACTTCTATCCAAATTGGGCCCATTGGATGTTCAATGCTGATGATTGGTGGGGATCTGATGAAGTTAACATCCCTGGTTGGTCAGGAACCGCAAGAGATGAAGTAACTCAACTTACTGAAGACATTCTGTATTCAGTTAATGAAACGGAAATCAAGGAGAAACTCGATGAAGTACAATTGATAGTTGCTACAGATCTACCATATATACCAATTAATATTCTTGGTGGTACAGCTCTATATAGAACTGATAAATTCACAGGATATATCACAGGTCCAAGTACAGGTCCAGATAATTGGCAAACATGGTTGAATCTCCATCTGATTGAGCCAGAAGAAACACAAGGATCTCCTGCTTTTACAGTAATAATAGCAGTTATCACTGTATTGTCAGCTGTCGGAGCCAAAAAATTACGAAAACACAAATAATAAATATAGAACTAAGGGTTTTACCTTAGATTCTTTCTATTTTTCTTTTTAAAAACAATTAAGATTAATGTTTAATTATAAAACGCTTTTCTAAACATTAAGTATATCCCGAAATATTTAAAAATATTTCAAATATAGAAAAAATAACTATTGGAGAGTTTATAATGTATTTACGAGAAGGTGAGACACCGAAAGGGTTCTTTAATCAACCAAAAAATTACTTGTACTTTATTGGAGTAGGATTTTTACCTTTACTTTTAACAATTGGTGCAGTTATTGCTGGCGCTATTGCATCACTAGCAACACCTAGTGAAATTTCTTCATTTTTTGAATTGGATGTTCTAAGATATTTTGGTCAAACGAATCTTCGATTTCGAGATATGATTAAAAATTTTGTAATAAAAGATGTAATAGTCTATGGAGGGACAGCATCATTACCAGTATGGATGGCACTTTGTTGTGCAGTTGCAACGATAGTATTTTCTTCTATTTATATAATAGTGCTTAAGAAAGACAAAATGTTAGCAAATCGTAGATTACTCAAAGTTGCGTCTGGTATGTTTTGGCTTCTTAATATTATCTTGATTTTAGGCGAGTTGCTCAAAATTTCCATACCAGATTATAAAACTACTGGAAATCCTGATTATCTTGTAAAAACGATATTAGAAGTCATCTGTGTAGCTTCAATAGGACTTCTTTTCTGGGTATATTATATCTGGAGACATATTAACTGGAAGATAGCGAGATACATTGTTAAGAAATTACTATTTGCATTTGTAGCTTATTTCGTAGCAATAGTTCTAGTGTTTATCATTTATAGAGTCATGCCTGGTGATCCAACATTTATTTTTGCTACGCAGAGAGATGTTGATCCAGGTGTAACGCAAGCGTTGATTGAAAGGTGGGGATTAAATCTACCATTATGGAACCAATTTTGGATTTATGTTGGGAATATCTTCCATGGAGATTTAGGTTATTCTTACCTTCATATGAAATATGTTAATTTGATAATTGCTGATTATGTCCCATGGTCACTACTTCTTCTTGGAACAGCTTTTGTACTTAACTCCGTAATTGGTATAATTCTCGGAGCAATTGTAGCTTGGAGAAGAGGTTCAAAATTAGATTCAGCTTTTGTGTTAACTTATAATGTCTATAATGCTATTCCACTGTTCTTTGTAGGAATGATATTTATCGCAGTTTTTGGATATATGGCTCAAGATAGAGGATGGTTAATATACTTTCCAATATTCGGTTCTTACTCAGCTAAAGGATCAGCGGTAGGTTTGATGCACGTATTAGATGTTCTATGGCACATGTTTTTACCATTATTGACATTAATGTTATATGGTGTTTTAGGGTGGTCTTGGTTTATGAGAGGGAATTTAATTAATGTAAAAACAGAAGATTACATCCAGACAGCTAAAGCGAAAGGATTAAATGATAACCAAGTTCTTTTCAAACATGGTTTTAGAAATGCTTCTTTACCTGTTATTACGTCAATTGGTATGAGTTTCGGAGGATTAATAGGAGGAGCTGTTCTAGTAGAGACTGTTTTTGGGTACAAAGGAATGGGGACACTCATTTTTAACGCGATATTAAACAAAGATTACCAACTATTAATGGGTACTTTCATAATTATTGCAGGAATTACACTTTTAGGTCTTCTTATTGCAGAAATAACATACGGATTTGTTGACCCAAGGATTAAAACAGATTAGGTGACAAAATGCAGACAAAAGAAACAAAAAGAATTAGAAACATACTGATATATTGGGTACTATCGTCAGTTCTATTTATAATAGACGCAGCCTTAAAAGCACTTCCAGCTTATAATAGTCCAACAAAAAATAGATTAATACCTCATCTTCAAGGAGTTATAGAGTTACCAATTTTAGTAAATCAAAATTACCTTATTTGGGGAATTGTAAATTTTGTAGGTTTAGCTTCAATTATTCTTTTGATAATAATTATCTTAAGACCAGAGAAAAGTAAGGATGTTTTCTTTATAGGTTTGGTACCATTAATTATTTCAATAATTGCTCTAAGTTATGGTATAGCATCATTTTGGGGTGTTGTTGCACTTATCTTCAATTTTATGATAGCTTGGAATTGTTTGAGTTTGACAGGAAGAATCAAGCAATTTACTAGTTATATCAATAGAACGATTTTCAAAAATAAAAAAATTGTAACCGGAATAATATGGACTATCTCCACAGCTTCATTAATCCTCGATGCTGTTCTACGAGCATTTCCTGAAAGTCAAACAGAAGGTGTTTATCAAATTGTAAGAGGAGTAATAGAATGTATCGGAGCAGGATTTGTTTTACTTACAATTTTATTAATTAACAAAAAGGTACCTAATAAAATAAAAATGTATGTTGGTTTGGGTCCACTTGCGGCTACTTTTCTTGGATTTCTGATAGGTTATCCAATTTCTATGACTTCAATATGGATGTGGATTTCTATTGTGTTCAGTGTATTAACAATGGCTCAATTTGTCAAGTTATATGGAAAAATCAAAGACATTCCAACATTCAATCGAAAAATGAATGGGATATTTTGGCTTTTCGCAGCAATTATGGGATTAATTAATGCAATTAATATTGCTTTCCCACTCTATAACTTACATACTAAAACTGTAGATTTAGGATGGGGAATCATTGAAACACTACTAGCAGTTTCAATACTAATTCCGTTACCGATTTACATTTACGATTCAATGATTACAGAGGGTAAAAGAACTAACATTATGAAAAAGATGATTAATGCTATTTCCATAAGATTCCAAAATACAAAAATCAAAGTTTTGTTTTCAATATTTCTAGTCCTTACAACAGGAGTTGCTCTTGGATGGGACTTAGCACGAGATTATCTTTACTACAGGTGGTCTCAATTTTCGTATTATGAACTATACAGCAATTATGTTATACCTATAGTGTTTAATGGATTAAGTGCTTTCATAATATTAATTCTGTTTTATAGATTATTAATAAAAGATAAAAGTACTAAAATTGACAAGATTACTGCTACTCTACCTTTAGCTCTTTCAATTGTTAATCTCTTTCTATATACTAATTTAAAGCCTCTATCTCTATATATTTCGTGGGTACCAGTTTTCTTAGTAAGTTTATTCATCTTTATTTTTAGTTTAAGAGGTCAAGAATCTAGGACCAGCCGTTGGGTAATGAGGATAACAGGTATAGTACCTGCAATTTTAGCTATAACTAGCTTTATCTTTTCCTTAGTAGCAGAAGGGACAGATATTTGGTCGTGGTTATCACTTATTTCTGGTATTTTTGCGACAATTTTTGCTATTCTTGTTACAGGAAATGCTAATAATCAAGAAAGAAGAGTTATCAAGTTTGGAAAGACATGGAATGTTTTCAAAAAGAATTGGATGGGTATTACAGGTCTTATCCTTTTAACAGTGATAGTTATTTTAGCTATAGGAGGATCAAGATTAACTAAATGGGATCCTGATAAATATTATGTACAAGATCGTCTTCAAGCCCCATCTACTACTCACATCCTAGGTACGAACCGTTATGGTCAAGACGTATTCACTGTATTACTAGATAGTCTTGGTATCTCACTTCTTATTGGTATTATTGCAGGTAGTCTAACTGTGATAGTAGGAACTACGATAGGTGTTGCGAGTGCATACATTGGGGGTTGGGTTGATAACATAATTATGCGTATAACTGATGTTATTTTAGTGATGCCAGCACTCCCATTGATGTTAGTGTTAGCTTCTTTACCATTTCTATTTGGTAAAGTACATTGGTCTGTAATAGCAGTGGTTTATATTGTGGTATTCTGGCCAGTATCTGCTAGACTAATTAGAGGTCAAGCTCTATCAGTTAAAGAAAGAGCATTTGTTATAAGTGCTAAATCTTCAGGAGCAGGATCAGGTTATATAATATTCAGGCACATTTTACCTAATGTATTTCCATTAATGCTTACTATGATTATAACTTCGATGAGACAAGCAATATTATATGAATCATTCTTATCCTATTTAGGTCTTGGAGATCCATTAAATTGGACTCTTGGTCAGATGCTTTATATTGCTCAAAATCAAGCAGCTTTTGCATCTGGAGCTTGGTGGATGTTCTTCCCTCCAGGTATAGCAATAGGTTTGATAACATTGAGTTTTGCATTTATTGGAATGGCATTGGATGAAATTGTAAATCCACGTTTGAGGAAAAGGTGATAAAATGGAACTATTAGACGTAAAGAATCTGAAAACATACTTCTATACTCAACAAGGTTCAGTAAAAGCTGTTGATGATATTAGTTTTCAATTGCAAAAAGGTGAAGTACTTGGTCTAGCTGGTGAATCTGGTTGTGGAAAAACAACCACTTGTCTTTCTATCATGCGTATGATAGAATCTCCTGGCAGGATCTTATCTGGAGAAATAAATTATGAATACACTGATTCTGTTATAAAATCCTTTGATGGAGCTTATGATAGATATCTGTATAACATAGTAAAACCTGCTAGAGAACATAAAAAGGAATCTACTATATTTGATGAAGCTTTTATTGATAACATTCTCATAAAACGAGGAATAAAAGACAGATCCAATAATTTGTTAGATTTAACCGAAGCAGAAATGAGGAGAATTAGAGGTAAACACATTGCTATGGTATTCCAAGGAGCTATGAATGCATTAAATCCTGTTCATAGAGTAGGAAATCAGATAAAAGAAGCTATTACTGTCCATGATCCGGATATTGAATACCGAGAACTTTGGGAAAGAGTGTATAAAATTCTTGAAACAGTTGGAATAGATCCTGAAAGAGCACGAGACTATCCTCATCAATTGAGTGGAGGGATGAAACAGAGAGCATTGATAGCAATGGCACTTGTAAATAATCCTCAAATTATCATAGCAGATGAACCTGTAACAGCACTAGATGTAATAGTTCAAGCACAAGTTCTTAAAGCTACAAAAGAGTTACAGAGTCAATTTAATCTTTCTATGATAATGATCACTCATGATCTATCTGTAATTGCGGAAGTTTGTGAAACACTTGCTATAATGTATGCGGGGAAGATGGTAGAATATGGAAAATTGAGAGATGTATACAAAGAACCTTTACATCCTTATACAGAAGCATTGATTAGTGCATTTCCAAAACTCACGGGTCCAAAAACAGAATTATATGACATAGGAGGACGTCCTCCTGACTTAAGAAATCCACCATCAGGATGTCGTTTTCATCCGAGATGCCCCAAAGCTATGCCTATTTGCAGTAAAGAAGAACCTAAAATCACAAAAATTAGAGATGGTTATGTTGTGTGTCACTTATATCAGGATTAGGAGAGTAAAAAATGTCTGAGAGAGATGTAGTAGTAGAAGCAAAAAATTTGATAAAATTATTTCCTGTTAAAAGTGGAATTGTTAGATCTGTTGCACGTAAAAGTACAACTATCCCAATAAAAGAAACTCAAGGAAAAACCACATATAAAACATTGAAGGGAGATTTTGTTCATGCAGTCGATGGAGTTTCATTTAAGATTTACAAAGGAGAGACTTTTGGTCTTGTAGGCGAGAGTGGATGTGGAAAATCAACTACAGGATTATTACTTCTTCAACTTCTAGATAGAACCGGTGGAGGTATTTTCTTCAAAGATGTTGAAACTTCAGAGTATACACGAGCACATCTATGGATGAACACTATCATCAATTTCAGTAAATTTCTAATAGGAAGGTCAAGTTGGAATGATGTTAGGAAAACTTTTCAGCATTATTCTTCTCAAGTAAGATTATTCAGAAAGAATATTCAGATTATTTTCCAGAATCCATACGAATCATTAAGTCCTCGATTTAATGTTCTTGACACAGTTGCAGAACCGTTAAGGTTAATGCATATAGTCGAAGATGAAAGGGAAATAGAGGAGTTAGTCATTAAGGAATTAGAGGAAGTTGGTTTAACACCAGGAACAGAATTTCTAGACAGATATCCGCACGAATTAAGCGGTGGTCAAAGACAAAGAGTAGGAGTAGCTAGAGCTTTTATATTAGATCCAGAATTTGTTGTAGCTGATGAACCAGTATCAATGCTTGATGTTTCCATTCGAGTTGGGGTTCTGAAAATAATGCAAGCTCTAACTAGGAGTAGAGGAACAGGATTTCTCTTCATAACTCATGATCTCGCTCTAGCTAGACATATGTGTGATAGAATAGCTGTTATGTACTTGGGACGAATCGTTGAACAAGGACCTACAGAAGAACTAGTTCATAGACCATTGCATCCTTATACAAAAGCTTTGATCAAAGCAGTGCCAAAGGCAGATCCAGATGCAAGAAGAACTGAAGATTTACCAATTAAAGGAGAAGTACCTAGTGGAATAAATATTCCGCCAGGATGCAGATTCCAATCTAGATGCCCATATTCAACAGAAAAATGTAAGGAAATAGATCCGAAATTGGAACTAGTAAAAACCGATCATCTAGTTGCATGTATAAGAGTGAAAGAGATAAATGATCTAAAATGAGCTTAGTATTAAAAGAAAAACTAGAAAACCTGATGAGTAAAGGTGATTATAGGAAGGCTTATGAGTTAATAGAGAAAACTCAAAGCCAAAATACTTTTTCTGAAGAGGATCAGCTTATTTTAAATTGCAAAAAATGTCGTGTATTAAGATACCTAGGAGATTTTGAAGAATTAATTAAAATATCTCAACAAGTTCAATCCAAAGCAAAAATTCTCAAAAAAAACGCAATTCAATTAGATGCATTATTACTGGAAATCTTTGCACATTATAGATTGAATAAGGTTGAATATGTTTTAGATTTAATTGATAAAGCAGATAGTCTCTTACTCAAACTCAAAAAAGGAGATATTTCTTCACTCATGACTCGACTATTGAATTACAAAGTTTATGCAAACATAACTAATGGAGATTTTGACAAAGCACATGTTTATGCACAAGAGAACTTCATATTATGCAAAGAACTGAATAATAAAGAATTATTAGCAACTGCTTACTATATCAACGGATGGATGTACATGCATAAAGGCGATATGCGTAAATCTGCAGAAAATTATAAAATGAGTCTTGATATAAGAGAAGAACTTAATAATAATCCTTATGACTTATCGCATTCTCTTTTCGGATTAGGTTATGTTTACAGAAATTTGGGAGAATTTGACGCTGCTTTCTCCTGCTTAAGCAGATGTAAGGAAATTAGAGAGAAGATAGGTAATAAACAAGATATTGTATGGACTTCTCTTAACCTTGGAGATGTTTTTTATGCGAAAAATAATGCAAGAAAAGCTCAAGAATACTATGAAGATTCATTGCTATTAAGTCAAAAAATGAACTACATTTATGGTATTTTATTTTCTCTAAGAAGACTTAGTTCAGTTTATGAAAATCTCAAAGAACCACAACTTGTTAGGGATACGTTGGAGAAAGCTCTTTATTATTCAAAGCAACTTGAAGATGTTGATTCAGAAGTCTATAGTCTTTTTGATTTGATAAAATATTGTATAGAAAATAAAATTGAAATAGATAAGCTAGAGAATTTCCTATCTCGTTTGCGAATAATTAATGAGACCTATAACAATAAAATCTTCGATACGATCTATAGGTTATCTCAAGCACTTTTACTTAAATCGGAAAGAGGTAAACATAACAAAGATAAAGCTAGGAATTTATTTAAAGAGATATCCGAGGAAGATATTATAATTTTTGAATTTACAAAGATTGCTATGCACAATTACAGCGTTCTTCTAGCAGAAGAATTGAAAAGATATCTTGATGAAGGGACTATTTCAAGTCAATTAACTGATTTATCTGAGAGAATGGAATCTAGTACTCTACATCGATCTTATACACAAGTCGCAGAAAATTTCTTAGATTTAAGCCAAGTCGCACTAGAAGATATAAATATTAGTAAAGCACGGGAGTTATTAAGAAATGCTCAATATCTCTGTGATTTCTTAAATCTTTACAATAAAGGTTCTACTCCTTTTAGGATAATTTACACTCTATACATTAAAGAGAGAAATCTTAATGAATTAAGTAAAATTCTGAAAATAACTAAAGGAGCTCTAAGCACTCAGTTAAAATTATTAATTGATTTAGATATTGTAAGAATCTCAAGAGAGGAGCAGGTAAGATCAGCTACAATGCTCAAGAAATATTATACACTTGGCACCAAAGGTCTTGAACTTCTCAAACCTTTAAGGATTCAACTTTGTGATAGTTTAAGTGTAGAAAACAGCGATCCTGATATTTTGATTGATAGTTTAATGAAACCAAGGCTTCTATTAAAGATTATTAGAGATACTACAAATCTTACTGATAATTTCCAAGATTTCTTGGAAGAACAAGTTTTTCTAAAACCTACAGGTAAAAAACAAATAGAAAACAATGCATCTATGCTGAAGGATGTTAAGAAAATACTTGGAGTAACAACTGATGTGAGTGTAGATCAATTTCTTTTAACTGAAAAACAATACAAAATTTATAAAAAGTATTGGAAAGAATTTTCAGAGAAAATTCAGAAAGAAGTCATTGTGGAAGATATTAATTCTCCGAAATATCACTCAATAGAAAAACCAATTTACGTTGCAAATATTACACTTCCTCTAAACGATTTAATGGCTCTTGAGAGATATCAGTTAAAAAAACAAAAGTTGAATGAAAAAAATAAAGACTAAAAAATCAGATTTCATTTATTTCTTAAGGATCTTCTAAAAGCTAGAACTGCTTCTAAAACAACGAAAAATAATGCTGAATAACTTAGGAAGACGTAAAGTATAACACGATCAGCATAACCTCCATATTGATCGCTACTTAAATGATAATAAACAATTGCATCACCGATTTGGTAAAATGGAGCTAAATAATCATACAACTTATTATATTCATATTTACCTTGGTTTTCAATACCGAACTGATTAATTACAATTTCTGTGCTATAATTTCTTAAAGTATTCATAACAGCTTCTTTTGAGAAATCTGTTATATTAATAGCTGTCCATGCAAACACTCTTCCTCCATCTTGTTTCGCTGGAGAGTGCATATCTGTTCCTGAAATCATTCCAACGGTATTATTATGACTTTTAACAAAATTATAGGATCCCTCATCGAAATCTAGTCCATTCATGACTTCAAAATAGTCCACCCCCCAGCTCTATAAAAGCTCGTTAGAAGGGACATTTTCTTCTGAAGTTCTTCTTGTATATCCAGGATGATTAAATGTGACTGTGCCATTTTGTCTATGTACTTCATCTATTGCTTGTCGTATTTCATCGTTGTTAGGATTCCATGGGATCTCAAGAGTCCAATTTTTTATACCTATAAAATTCAAATGAACACGATTTGTTGTCCATTCCATCCCTTGAATTACAATACACCTATTAGCATATTCATTGGCGAGTAATTGAATTTCCTCCGAATTTTTTAGAGTATTATGGTCAGAGATAACTACTACTTTAAATCCTAAAGCTAAATGCCATTCAATATTTTGTCGAACAGTAAGTTTACCATCACTATATTTTGTATGAGAATGTTGATCCAATAATAAATCATATTTTACATCTGTTTGGGGAACATAAGGAGTTGAATCTTTCCAACTATCGTCTGAATAGATGTATCTTGGAGGACCATACACTTTTAACAGCACACTTCCAGCAGCTATCAGTGCTACTATGAATAAGTAAATTGCTAAGTGAAAAGAAAACCTTCTCAGACTCCTAAATATGTCCATTATCAAAAGCTACTTACAAATGTTAAAAAACATTAAGATTAAACAAAAAAATAGAAAAAAGTTAAGAAAACAGGTTATTTTCTTATTCTTCTTTTTTTATGTAATATTGTGGCAAAACTTATAGCTACGAAAATTGCAGAGACTCCAATATAACTACTCGCACTTGTTGAAGTTGGAGTAATTAGTATTGAAGGATCCAGAACTGCTCTTACAGCTTTTGAAGCGTTAAGTAAACCATATCCAAAATAAATATCCTTACCAGGATCACCTAAATCGGTTGCTGATTTATACAAAATATTCTTTATGTCATCAACTGTTAAAGAATTGTTTAGACTTTTCATTAAAGCAATAACAGCAGCTACTTGCGGACAAGCAAACGAAGTCCCCCAGCCAGTATAATACGTATCAGGAGGTGCACAACTTCGAATATCTACAGCATTTTCATCGCCAACTGGAGCAACAAGATCTGTCCATTCTCCATAATTACTGTAATCAGCTTTATTTTTAATAACGTTGGTAGCTCCAACATCTATAACTTCCTCATAAGCTCCAGGAAATGACATATACTCTTGACCACCAGTTGGTAACCAAGTATTCCCTGTAACGGAAACTACAGGAACATTTTGGCTAATTGCATATACAATATCATCATAATAGTCTGTGCTGTTAGGGTAGTATTGAAGACTCAAACTTATTACAGCAGCACCATTATCTACAGCATATCTAATAGCTTTACCAAAATCCTCCATAGTAACCCCATTATAGTTATCTGCGAGTAAGACCCTAATGTTCATTACTGTTACATTTGGTGCTACACCGACTACTCCTTGACCATCTTTAGGAGCAGCAATTATTCCAGCAATAAAAGTAGCATGCCAATGTGTTGGATCATCAGGTGTTGGAAAAGGTTCACTATCATTAGATACAAAGTCCCAGCCATATCGATCATCTACATATCCGTTTCCGTCATCATCTATCGAATTATTGTAAATTTCATCAGTGTTAATCCATTCTGTAGTATTAAGGTCAGGATGGTTAAAATCTATCCCTGAATCTATAACTGCAACAGTTATATCTTTAGTTCCTTGAGTAATTTCCCAAGCATCTGCAGAATCTATCTGGGTGTGATGAAAAGAACCCTCGTAATTTACTGCAATAACAGTACTAGTTTTAAAGAAGTTTACTCCAAACAAAATACCAAAAATAATTAACGTTGATATTAAATACTTCTTATTATTTTTCATGATTATAAGACTTCATAGTAGTACAAAAAGCTTATGCATACAAATAGTAAAAACCTATTCATTTTGATATCCTTAGCGTTTTTTTAAAGAATTTTAAAATTTCAGTTTTTGTTCAAACTCAACTATTATTAAATACATCAAGAGATTGCATCACAAGATGATTAGTGAACAAATAAATAATCTTAACCAGTACTTTAAAGATAAAAAAGTGGTTATAGCATTTTCAGGAGGTATCGATAGTACAGTACTCCTTGAATTTGCTTTGCAATCTGCAAAAGAAGTACTAGCTGTCACCGTTAAATCTAGTCTTGTACCTATGGATGAGATGGATTTTGCGGTTCGATATCTTCAATCAAGAGATATTCCATATAGATTACTTCAAGTTAATCCGTTGGATCATCCTAATGTTGCAAAAAATGATATTAAAAGATGTTATTATTGCAAAAGATTGATTTTTGAATCAATTATTGATGAGACAAAGGAATTTAAACCCGATATCATTGTAGAAGGTTCTAATATTTCTGACTTATCCGATTATCGACCTGGTATGGAAGCTGTTAAAGAATTATCTATAAAGAGCCCATTTCTAGAATTGAATATTTCAAAGAAGGAAATAAGAGGTCTATCCAAAATTATGAGTTTGGAAATTTCTGAAAAACCTGCTACAACATGTCTTGCTACAAGAATTCCTTATGGTCAAGAAATAACAGAAGAGAGGTTAAAGAAAATCGAATTAGCAGAAAGTATCATCAAAGAGATATTACCAATATCTGTTTTACGAGTAAGGGACCACAAAGAGATTGCCAGAATTGAAGTACTTGAGGAAGATATGATGAAAATTATGAAATCTGATCATCGGAACTTAATTAGAGAAAAACTAAAACAGTTGGATTTTTCATATATTACCTTAGATTTGGGTGGATATAAGCAAGGTTCAATGAATATTAACATAGAAGGTGTAAAAGATGACTGAAGTTATAATATTAGATCCACGAAATGCTGGAAGTTCTGGAGATATGTTTCTTTCTCTTTTCATAGATTTATTTGATGACAAAAATACAATTGAAATCTTAGTAGAAAAAATTAATGAAGTATTTAAATCACAAATGACTGTACAACCACTAAAAATTAATAAAAACGGGATTCATTCAACTGAATTAGTAATTGATATTAAAAATGATATAGAGAAAAAACATGCATCTGATCTTTTGAGTTATTTTAAATTAATTCTCTCAAAACTTGAGATATCAGACAAAGCAGCTCAGCTAGCAGAAAAAACTCTAATCACATTATTTGAAGCAGAAGCTAAGGTCCATGGTGAAGAAATTGAAAAACTACATTTACATGAAACTGCTAGCTTAGATACAATTTTAGATATTTTAGGGACTGTATTATTGATAGATAGAAACAATGCAATAGATAAACAATTTCTAGGATTACCAGTAAATGTAGGAAGTGGATTTGTTACCTTTTCACATGGTAAAATGGCAGTTCCACCACCAGCAGTAAACGAGATTTTAAGATCAAAGAATTATCCATTTTTCAGTGATGAAATAAAAGGAGAGATGTTAACTCCAACTGGAGCAGCGATTTTAACAAATTTAGTTTCAAAAACAATTCATTCATTACCTCCAATCGAGGTAAAGAAGATTGCTTATGGAGCTGGAAGCAAAGATCTAGGAAATAGACCAAATGTAATCAGAGCTATGCAAGGACAAGTAAGGGAAGAAAGTTCAAAGAACTATTTAACGATGCTTGAAACACATCTAGATGATGTTACAGGAGAAGTATTAGGAGGGATGATGAAAAAACTCTTTGAATACCAAGCTCTTGATGTGTCTTATTATCCTATATTCATGAAAAAGAATCGTCCAGCATATGTACTTAGAGTCATTTGTGAAGAAGATAACTCTTCAAAACTTGCTCAATTAATAATGAAAGATTTAGGAACATTAGGAGTAAGAGAGAGTAGATTTGCAAGATATGAACTAGAAAGAAGAATCATCACTAAAGAATTTTTCATTGAAAAACAGAAGTTTACATGCAAATTTAAAGAGAGACTCTTCAAAGGAGAAGTAATAGGAGTAAAACCAGAGTTTAAAGATTTACTTACTATACATGAAGAGACTAAAATACCTCTAGCTGAATTAGAAAATAGACTTATTAATTTTTATCACATGGGAGATGAATTTTGTGAATAGAAAAGAGATTCTAAGTAAACTAGTTAATAATGAAATTTCAATAGAAGAAGCTGATAGAACCTTATCTTCTACTCAAATTGAAGAGGTTAGTGATATTGCTAATTATGATATTTTTCGAGAGAGAAGAACAGGCATTCCTGAGATAATTTATGCTGAAAATAAGAGCTCTGAGATGGTAGTTGAAATTGCAAAAAAAGTACTCATAAAAAAACAAATAATACTGATATCTAGAACTAACGCTGAGCATATTGAAGCTATAAAATCTTTAGAAGGAGACTTTGAAATTGAGTATGGTTATAACAATCATTTCTGTCGAATTAGAAGAAACGGTTTTTCTATTGAAAAAGATGGTGGAAAAATAGGGATAATTACTGCAGGTACCTCTGACATTCCCGTCGCAAAGGAAGCTAAAGCTATAGCTGAAATGATGGGGTGTGAAGTATATCTTATCAACGATGTTGGGGTAGCTGGTATTCATAGACTCTTTCAACCTTTAAAGGAACTATTAGAAAAAGAAGTCGATGTTCTTATTGTTGCTGCAGGTATGGAAGGAGCTTTACCTACAGTTGTTGCAGGTTTAGTTGATATTCCTGTAATAGGTTTACCAATTTCCACTGGTTATGGTTATGGAGGTAAAGGTCAAACTGCATTAATGAGTATGTTACAAACTTGTTCATTGGGTTTAGCAGTTGTAAATATAGATGCAGGAATTAGTGCAGGAGCAATAGCTGCTAAAATTGCGAATAGAAGATGCAAACAAAAAGATTAAATGATTAATAGATGTGAAAACACTGATGAATGTCGTCATTACTGGAGGATCCCAAGGAATTGGTTTTGCTTTAGCTAAAGAATTTCTTAATCAAGGAGATAAGGTTGTAATTACATCTCGAAGTAATGAGAAGATTACTGAGAGTAAGAAAATACTCGAAAAAAGTTTTCCAAAAAGCAAAATACTAGGAGTTGAGTGTGATGTTACAAAATCCTCTGACTTAGAAAAATTAGCTGAAGTAGCATTAGAAGCATTTGGAAGTATAGATATCTGGATTAATAATGCTGGAACTAGTGGATTTAGCTATCGACCATTAGATAATTGGGATAATGAAACTCTCAAACAGGTTATTGAAACAAACTTACTTGGAACTTTATATGGTTGCAAAGTGGCAATTAAAGTTATGAAAAATCAAAAACATGGAAAGATTTTCAATTTAGCTGGAATGGGATCAAAGGGTAGACCTTCACCAAATTTAACTGCTTATGGAGCTTCTAAAGCAGCTATACCTCAAATCACTAAATCTCTCACAAAAGAACTTAAAGACACAGGAGTAATTATTAATCATATAAGTCCTGGAATAGTTTTAACCGAATTGATAACTACTGATGTCCCAAAACAAGCAATCTCCGTATTTAACATTCTAGCAACTAGACCTGAAAAAGTAGCCAAATTTCTTGTTAAAAAGATGAGAGCTTCAAAAAGAAGCAATTCTAAAATAAACTACCTCACAAGAAGAAAAGCTTTCTGGAGATTCATGACTGCAGTTTTAAGAAAAGGAAAATACTTTGATGAGGAAGGAAATTTCAAAGGATAAAATGAGATTATTTAATGCCTTTTTTTATTTGATTTGATTCTCTTAAATAAATTTTTTAATCTTTTAAAGAATCTTTTGAAGCTAATTTTTATATATCTGAAAAATTCTTTGAAATCCTCTTTTAATCCCTTATAACTCTCTTTTTTGAAAACAGCTCTGTAAAAATCTGAAGGTATTAAAGGAGATAATAAGAAAATTAGACCAAGCAGGAATACAGGATGTAAGAAACGAATAGTAATCATGATTAACCAATTTATACCGTATATAAAGCCGATTAAAATCACAATCCATATAAAGGAAACTATTGTCCAGAAAATTTTATTAAACAGAGGTTCAGATGATTCTAATACTGGTTTGACTTTGGAGGGATTTTTAGTTTGAATCTTTCGCATTTCTTGTATATTATTTTCGATAAAAAAAACCGAGGACAATACTAAAAATGGATTGAGGAAAGGATCATAATATTTGAAAATTCCCCTAGAAATAAAAGTATGGACAATTAAAAGAAGCCAAGTTATATAGTAAATAAAGACACTATCATTATGCCCTATTTTTTTAGCATTAAAATGACCAACAAACAAACCTAATCCATAAAAAAGAAGAAAAGGTATCATAGGAATATTTATCCATATATAGAATGTAGCTAATCTCTGTGAACCAAGATAAAGGATAGTATTTGCAAATGTTACTCCGTGTTTTAAAGCTGCAGCACTGTTATCAACATACCAAAGAGACCTTCCAGCAGCAAATATCCGACCAATATAAAGATGAGGTGTAATCAATATCCAGGGTATTGAAAAAATAAGAAAAGATACAAGAAAAGGTCTTAAGAATTCTTTAAATGCTTTCCTGAGATCATAAGTTTTCCAGATATACGAAAACAACGGAATAAGAAAGAATAATGGAATTTGTTTTGTTAACCATGCTATTGTAAGAGAATAAGCTGATAATTTATATCGCTTTTTTAGAAATAAAAATAAAGTGAGTAAAGTAAAGAAGGTCATTTGAGGTGTATTTAGGTAATAAGAATCAATATATAGCAGGTTCATTGGCATAAAAACGCAAGCAAAAGCACCTAATATTCCGAATAGATGCTTCTTCACTTTTGTTTTTTTAAATAGTGGAAAATTAAGTATTATCAAATAGATCATAACAGCTGAAAGTGCTTCAAAATTTATTGCTGTCCATTTGATTGCATTGTTTACAAGTAACTCTCTTGAAGCCAAGGGATTAAATAAACTAACTAAAAGATATGTGAAGTATAATCCATAGATGAACATCGGTCCATAAAGATAATAATCAAGTGGACCTTCATATCTTTTATACGGATTCCACCAATCAATGAATGCATCTAAATAGGCGGTATAATAATAACTAGCATCTCCATAAATCTCGAAGTACCAAATTCTTGATTCTGTTATGTCGGAAGGATTAGTAAAGGTATAATTAAAGTGGTGACTTTCAAAAGGTTGTCCAATGTAACCATGAATCCAATTTGCTATTTTTGAAGTAGAGTAAATAGCTATAGCTAGTATTGAGAGAGAAATAAGGATTGTTAGAAGAGTATCAATGTTGAAGAATTTACTAACTCTACTGAAAAATCCAAAAGAAGGTTCTATAGTCTCTCTTAAATCTGTCATTAAATTCAATATAAGAAAAAATGTTAGAGTATTAAAGCTTACTGAAGAATTTCAGCAGTTTTACTTCATAGTTTGAATGATTTCTCTCCTGCTCTTATTTGTATTTTTAAGATATTTTCAAAAGGTGTTAAAGGACATGTCCACTGGTCATTATAAGCACAATAGGGATTATAAGCTTGGTTAAAATCTAAGACATATTTGCTTTTCCCAATCTTTTCTAGCTCCACATATCTGCCTGCTCCATATGTTTCCTCTCCACTTGTTAGATCTTTAAAAGGTACAAAGAAATAATCAGAATTTGGTTGTAGATAAGCTGTAAGCCTCAATAATTCTCCTTCAACTTCAAACTCAACATAACCAAATCGAAGGTATTTCTGCAAAACACCAGTAGAAGTTCTAATATCCACTTCTTGTTTTTGGGAATATTCTCTCAATTCTACTTCAAACTTCAGTCTTTCATTTATTTCAAAATAGCTAAGACCTTGAAATTTCTCTTGCTGTTCTTTAGTTAAAGGCGAATGATGAGAATTTCTAAAGTAATTGTCTTTTTGTGTTCTTTGATTTTCAATAGATTCTTGATAAGTCATTTCCAACTTTTTAAAATCGTTAGAATATTTATCTATTTCTGCTTTCCAAATTTGCAATATACAAAATCTTATTAGTTTCTTGACTTGATTCGAAATCGGGATGAATGGGCAGAAATCAAATCAGACAAAAGATGGCGTTATCGAAGAAAACAGCTTTGAATGGGTCCTAGATGAACTCCCATTTGGAGTATCTGTTCAAACAATAAATAGGCAGATTCTTTATGAAAATGAAGCTGTAAAGGACTTGGTTGGATCATATGTTTACAGGCATTGCTTCAACAGATGGCATTATCTTCCTGGAAAAGGGAATGAACCATGCCCTGATTGTCCTGCTACAATTGGTTTTCAAGATGGTAAGTCACACAAGGTTTTCAGAAAAACACAGAATAGTAATGGTGAAGATTTATTCATCGAAATCCAATTTCTACCTATATTCAATGAAGATAATGAAATCACTAAATTTATTGAAATAATAAACAATGTCACATTGTTAGATAAAGCGAAAGTTTTAGCAATGACGCCAATTGAAGACATAGCAAATGCAGTTCAATTTTCTTTTGTAAAATTTGGTGAAACAGGAGGAGAAATCATTGCAACCGATAATCTAGATTTTGCAAAATCTGAGAACTTAGAAGACATTATAGTTAAAATAACAGTCTATATCTTCAGTGGAGTAATACAAGGTTTTGAGAGCCAAGAAGGTCTTTTTGGTCCATTTCCAGTTTTAGATAAAACTGAATATCTTATGGAAGCTTACTTATTTAGAATCAAAGATGATAACACTAAAGATCCAAGATTGCAAGGGATGCAACCTTGTATGATTTTATTCTTTTTTCCTAGAGAGTATTATTTTCTTTTCGAGAGAAGGAATGAATTATCAGATTTTATATCTAAGAAAATTGCTGAATGGAGTAAACTTCAAAATATTACTGATTCAGTTCATAAAGAATTTGTGACACAAATACGAGAATTGCTTCAAAAATTAATTTAAAAATAAAAAGAGAACGAATATAGTGTAAAACTCTTTTACACTGTTATATTAGTATGAATTACGTTTTCTATTAAATCTACGATGACTTTCGTGTTCTGCTAAGGAGATATTGTTTTCAGAATTGATATCTTCTAGCTTTTCTTCAGAATCTTCAATTATTCCTTGTCTTCCTAAAGATAATCTAATATTTTTTTTGTACAAAATAGTTTTAGCTTTCAGAAATTGATATGTCTCATCTGGTTGTAATTTTTCTATTTGTTCATTCCAAGCTGAGAAATATAGAACACCAGTATCATCTCCAATTAGAACATCCATTACTTTATGCTCTTCACCAGAATTTCTGTTTGTAACTGTTCTTTCTTCTCCTTTTTCCAGTACTTTTGCTACTAGATTAATATCTCGGACATTAGGTTCGATTTCACTAACTTTCAAATAACTTACTTCTTCTTCACTCAATTTGGTCACTTCAGTTGAGTAATTCTTTGCTTCAAAACGACTTCAATTATTGCAAGAAAGCATTTAAGCTGAACTTGAAAATAGCTGAACTTCCATTTTGTATGCTAACTTACTCCTCTATTTTGCATATAAAAAGGATATGTTTTGACAGAAAAGCTAAAAGAGACTGAAGCTAACAATTAAAAAGTGTAAAATTATGTTAAATCATGAGATATGGGTACTATGTTCGTACTGAATTAAATTATCCTGAAATAAGAGATTTAACTCAAAGAGTTGAGGGAATGGGATTTGAATCTGCTCATGTAAACGATCATCTCATTGGATTTGATGAAAAACAAGATAAAAAGGAGCCTTATTTAGAAGCTCTAATGCTAATGAGTGCTTTAGCTACAGAAACAAAGAAGATTAAATTAGGTCATATTGTTCTTTGCAACTCTTTTCGAAATCCTGCGCATTTAGCGAAAATGATCAGTACTTTAGATAATATTTCAAATGGAAGAGTACTTCTTTGGTTAGGTGCAGGCTGGTATGAGGAAGAGTATAAAGCATATTCTTATCCTTTTCCGAGTCCTCAACAAAGAGTAGAGGAATTAGAGGAATCATTGATAATTTACAAGAAAATGTTTACTGAAGAAATAACTAATTTTGAAGGCAAATTCTGGAAATTAGAAAAAAATAGAAATTATCCAAAACCAGTACAAAAACCACATCCTCAAATCGTCTTAGGAACTTCAGGAAAAAGAATGACAGAGATAGCTTGTAGAGAAGCAGATGGTATAAACCTTCCTTACATTAAACCTAATGAATTAGAAGGAAAAATCAGCATCATAAGAAGTCATCTTAAAAAATATAAAAGAGATCCAAGTAAATTTGAAATCTCGTATTTTGGTGCAATTAATCTCGTAAAAGATCAAGAGGAGATAGATAAGCTTGTTCAAATAGCAATAGATAGAGCTCCAGAAGATAAAAAACCCACAAAAGAAGAAGTCTTAGATAATAGCTTCATCGGTTTTCCAGAAGATATAAAAGAGAAGATAAACTCACTAGAAAACAAAGGTATTGATAAAATCGTAATCGCTATTAGGAAATCTGAAAACATTGAAGATCCATTAAAGCTATTTGTAGATAAAGTGATGTAGGTGATATGATGTATTCAAGTATATTTCAAAGATTGAGAAATTTAATTATTGAAGTTGTAGATGTAAAAAGATATCTTATTACTATTAACACATACTTTGAAGAAGATCTGGATTTAACCAAAGATGATTTAAGCAAACTTCGTAAAATGATAGAAAATGAATTTGATATGTCTCTTCCTGATAATATCTTTAAAGAATTTAATACTGTTGGAGAGATAGTTGGATTGATAGAAGCTGAACTAGGAAGATAAAGAAAAGAAGAACTAGAGGATTTTTTCTCCTTCTTCTAAACTTAACATTGTAAATCCACTAATCATTTTGGGATAGAAATCAGTAGCTTTTTGAGGCATTCTCTCTCCATTCTTAGCAACTTTGAGAACTTGTTCAGCACTTGTTGGATTAAGTAGAAATGCAACCTGATAAGTACCTTTATCGACTTCCTCTACAGCTTCATTCCACCATCGTTCATAGAAGATATCATCATTTATACGTAAATCCCCTAATTCCATTATACCGCTGAAGATCATATCTCTAAGTATAACAACATCTAAAGCTTTGAAATCATCACTTACATCGCCAACATAACGATTTATTGATGATGGATCTTTCAGAATTAGAGAAACAGCTCGTCCATCTTGATAAAAAACAAAAGCGTGTTTATCCCTATTGTTTTCCAAAAATTTTGGAATGTCAGTCTTGAGAACTTCATCCATATCAAAGAATATTTTTAGTTCATTCAATTTAGCGTCTGAAACTTTTACTTTAGTTAAACAACGATGTGTAGCAAGAATAACAAGACCTTCGTCCTCAATAGGGACAAGGTAGGTCATTCTAAATTCAGGAGCATCGTCCGGAGTCCAAGAACCTGCAGCTTGTCTCCTCATATCTCTATATGTAACCGCTGTCTCATACCTGTGATGACCGTCTGCAACAACTAATTGTTCATCTTGAAAAACATCTTGTACGATTTTAATTTGAGCTTTATCAGATATTTTCCAAATACGATTTATCACCCCTAGATCATCTTTTGCATTTATTAATGGAGGTTCTTTACTGATTTCATCAAAAAGATTTATTGTTTTCTTTTCTGGATCTGAATAAAGTATAAAACCAGTTTCAAGAGTATGTCTGGTTGTCTTAAGCATGTTTAGTCTGTCAATCTTTGGACCTCTGTGTGTTTTTTCATGAGGTAAGACTATTTTTTCTTCGAAAGGATGTAACCGTAAAGCACCTATGAAACCTTTTCTTATATACTTCTTTCCAAAAAGTTCATATTCTTGATAATAAACATAAATTCCTGGAACTTCATCTTTCTCAAGAATACCCTCTTGCAACCATTTAACTAATCGTTGTCTTGAAATTTCGTAGCGATTTTCTTCAATTGGAAGTGTTAATCTGCAATAGTTATATTCGGATTCTGCATAATATTTCTTTTGCATATCCGCGTCTATCTTGTCATAAGGCTGAACTATTAATTTCTCAATGTCTCCAGCTTTTTCTGTATATCTTATAGCTTTAAATGGTCTGACATCTACCATTGTAATCAAATTAGCACTACGAAGAGTCTATTTTAATTTTTTTGTTAGAAGATGATAGATCTCGCAAAAAACTCAAATTATTTAGTAAAAAATGATATACCATTTTAAAAGACATATCGTTTTTATGATATATCGGTAGTAAGATTTAACAAATTCAACTACTTGTACTATAAAAAGAATAGTAGGAGATTAAATTGTTTGGAAATCAAAAAAAAGGTAAACCTCAACATTGTGGAAAAAAAATGCAAAGATTGTATATTAGAAAAGGTACAGCAGAAAGGAGATGGATTGCAGTTGGGTATTATTGTAATGTATGTAGAAAAATGATAAAAGATTCCGATTTAGCACTATATAGACGTTCAGAAGATCTTATGACTAGACCAGAATTAGTACCTTTCTTATCAAATCCACAAAAAATTATTTTAGATATTGGAGAAAAGTTAACTAAAGTAGGTTTCGGTGGAGAAAGAGAACCAAGGTTAATTCTAGATTCACTTTTATATTATGATAAAAACAACAAATCCTTTATTCAAAATTCTGATTACATTGAGACATCCAAGACAGTAAAATCACAGAAAACCCTATTTTGTGATGATATTAGTCCCAGTCTAAAACTTGATGTAGTAGACCTTTTTCTTACACGTGTTTTTGAGATTTTAGGAGTCAATCCTAAGGATAAATCAATCATGATAATTGAAAAAAACTACAAAAACAATTATGTAGAAGCCTTATATGGTAAAAAAAAGGAAATTAACGAAACAACACTTCCTGAAGATATTAAAGAGAAGTTAAAAGAAAAAAGAAAAGTTGAATATCTTAATTATGATAAATATGTAAAATTTCCCAGAAGAGAATTAAGTTCTCTTCTTTTTGATAATTTTGAAGCTTCTCAGATCTATTTTTCGAATGGAGAGTTACTATCTTTATACGCGAATGATATGATCACTGGATTGGTGGTAAACATTGGAACAAGTTCTACTAGAATTATTCCTGTATTTCAAGGATTCATTATAACTCATGCAATTAATGTAAGAGATATTGGTACAGCACAAGTCTTTGAGAAAATTTTAGAATACTTAGATGTTCAAAATAATTTTAAAAATGTATCCCAGCACACCAAATATTTAATTCAAAAACGGTTGCGTTTATCTTCAGAGGAATTTTGTTATATATCTTTGGATCCAACATCTGAGGAAACTAAATGGTATGAAAATGAGAAATTGAAAAAATATATTCATCTTTTTGAGAATGAATATGTAGAAATGGATCAAATCAGATATTTAGCAACAGAGATTTTGTTTGAGAAAGAAGAATTAAGTATTACAAAGAAGAAAGGAACACTAACAGATGCAATTATTGAAACTATTCAAAAATGTGATGTAGATTTAACTAAATCACTGTATAGCAATATTCTAGTGACGGGAGGAGGTTCGTTTTATGAGGGATTAGCAGAGAGACTTCTTTTTGAATTAAAAGAGAAAGTGCAAAATCGTGTGGAAGTTAGTGTTAATACCAAACCTAATCGATTGATTTCTTCTTGGATAGGTGGATCAATTCTTTCTATTTTACCGGATTTTGAAAATAGTAACCTTTGGGTAACTAGAGAGGAATATAACGAAAAAGGTGTTTCAGCTATAGATAGATGTATTTAAGTTTGGTTTATTTCAAACCCCAAATTTCTCTCGTTTTTTGTTCCAATTCTTCAATTCCTTTCATAGAAGGTTTCTTCTTACCTTCTTCTATCTCATGAATTTGTTTTAGTACATAGTTGTTTAATGGAGTTTCTATTCCAAGTTTTTCTCCTTGTTCAACTATGTACCCTGTAAGAAAATCTCCTTCTGATTTCCTTCCACTTTCAATTGATTGTAAACTTGATGATCTGAGATGCTTGTATTTTCTTCCAATTATTTTGACAATTGTATCTTTAAAGAATAATCTAGGGCAAAAGAAAGCATTTAACATCCTTTTATTTATAGTTAAAGAATGCAAACTCAAACCATTCATTTTTTGAAGCTTTATTTTTTTTGCATCAGCAATTTTCACTCCTTCAGTAAGAACTGTTAAGAAAGCAATTCTAGTCATTTTTCTTTTCAGCATATCACCTAGAGTTATTCCACCTATGATTCCAAAAGAAGTAACGGCTATATTTATCAAAAGTTTCGACATTTTTTCATTAATAATATTATCAGACCAGAATGCAGGTACAATATTTGATAGTTTTTCTATTACTAAATCATCATCTTTGCCTTTCTTACCATTTAATCTACCATAATATATCTCTCCTTGAGATGTTTTCTTAGATTCAGCTGGTCCTTTTTTAGAAGCTCCAAAGCTTACAACACAACCAACTAGGTTTTTCTTATCATACATTTCAATTAATTTCTCTTCATACATTCCATTTGTCACAGTAACAATAGTAAAATCTTTACCAAGTTTTGGTTTTATTCGCTCAAGAGCGTCTTCTATATGAGTCAGCTTTGTGACCATAAATATAAAATCCAAATCTTTAGGGAGATCTTCAATTTTAAGAACTGGAGTGAGATTTTTCTTTACAATGTAATTCCCACTAACTCCTGTTACTTTCAAACCTCTTGATTGAACTATGTTTAGTACTTCTTGATGTTTACATACAACATAAAGAGGGAAATCATTCAAAGCTAAATCTGCAGCAACAATAGTACCTATTGCACCTAAACCTACTAAAGCAGCTTTCATAAAATAAAAGAAAATAAGTTTTATTAAAATCTTTCAGTAAAAAACAGAAAAAAGAAGCTTAAGCTTCTTTTAGTGCTTCTATCACTCTTTCTGCAGCTTGAATACTTGCTCTGTAATTTCCTTCAGCTGTTTGAGCGCCTATATGTGGACTGATAATTACATGTTCATGCCTTAAAAGTGGATTTGTTTCATCTGGGGGTTCCTTTTCAAAAACATCTGTACAATAATAACCTAATTGACCAGATACTAAAGCATCATAAGCAGCTTGTTCATCGACTAATCCTCCACGAGCGCAATTAATCAGAACAGTTCCTTTTTTCATTTCGCTTATCTTTTTTGCATCAATAATGTTTTTTGTTTCATCAGTCAAAGGTACATGGAGACTAATGTAATCAGAATTTGCAACAACTTCATCCAGAGATGTCTTCATATCAACAACAGGATTCTCAGGAACATAAGCATCATAACCTATAACATTCATTCCTAAAGCTTTACATTTAACTGCTAAAGCTGTCCCTATCCTTCCTGTCCCTATCAAACCAAGTGTTTTACCATCAATTTCCTTTGAAAATAATTCTTTCTTTGCAGTTTTGAATGTAGAAGGATTAGCTTTAATTTGACAGGTACCTTTAACAACATCTCTAGTTGAGGCTAAAATCATTGTTAATGCGAGTTCAGCGACTGAATTTGTGGTAGCGGCTGGAGTATTGACTACTTTTATCCCTCTTTGCATTGTCGTTTCAAGATCTATATTATCTAAACCAACACCAGCTCTACCGATAACCTTGAGATTTACAGCTTTTTCCAATAGTAAACCTCGAACTTTAGTTGCTGATCTTACTATCATTGCATCATAGTCTCCAATGATTTGAGGTAACTCTTCCTTTGGAATGTCCCAAGCAACGTTTACTTCTAGACCTGCATCTTCTAATACTTCAACTGCTTTCTCATTTAATTTATCAGTTAGTATAACCTTTGCCATTGTTCTCACCTATAACTCCCAAATTTCTTCAATTGCTCCAAGGAGCTCTTTCAACTCTTCTAAAGTATGATCACCCATATGACCAATTCTGAAGGTTAAACCTTTCAATTTACCATAGCCATCTGCGATGACAAACCCTTTTTCAGCTAAACCTTTATTCAATTCTCCCACATTTTTCTCCAATTTATTTTCAACAGTTGTAACAGTTACAGACCTGTAACCATCTTCAGCAAACAAACCAAAACCATGTTTTAGTGCCCATTCATGAGTATAATTGGCCATAGCTTTATGTCTATTATAAATGCCTTCAGCTCCTTCCTCTAACATCTCTTTGAGCTTATAATCGAAGGCATATAGTAACGAAATGTTTGGTGTAGAAGGTGTCTGTTTCTTTTTGAAATAATATTCTAAAATATGTTCGAGGCTGACATAAGTTCCCTTATTAGGGACTACTTTAGCTCTGTCATAAGCAGCTTGAGATATAATAGCTACAGCAAGACCTGGTGGTAATGCAAAACATTTTTGGGAGGATGCAAAAACTAAATCAGTTCCCCATTCGTCTGGTAATAGCACATCTCCACCCATAGAAGATACAGCGTCAACAGTTAAGAGAGTTTCAGGATAATTTTTCAAGAGATTACCGATAGCTTCAAGGTTTGCTCTTACACCAGTACTTGTCTCATTATAACAAACTGTTACTACATCATATTCAGATTCTTCAAGTTTTTCTTTAATCAGTTCTGGTTTGATAGCTTTACCCCACTCTACTTCTAGTTTATCTGTTTGGATTCCGCTATCAACAAGAGTGTCGTACATTCTTGAAGAGAAAGAGCCATTTACACATGCAAGAGCTTTCTTACCTGGTCTGATAAGATTTCTAGCTATAACATCCATGAAGATAGTACCAGAAGCAGTATGTACCATGATATGTTGCTCAGTTTTGAAATACTTGCGTAATTGTGTTAATACACTATCATATAATTCTGTAAAATCATTACTTCGATGACCAATAAGGGGTTTTGCTTGTTGTTTTAGAACATCTTCTTTAACCTCAGTTGGTCCTGGTATCCATAATCTTTTGTGCATATTTTATCACCTTAAGTATTAATCGGTATTAGTTTATTAGATAAAAAAAGGTTATTGTCTAATGCTAATATTCAGTTCAAGTAATTTTGTTCAAGAGTTGCTCGATATGACCCCTGTCTATTTTTTCCGGTATCTTCAATCCACTTGAACGATTTTCTAACCAGATTTTTACTGCTGTATAGATAAGTGAACTAAACATTAGAGAGGCAGTAAATATAACACTAAATACCCAAGTTCCATGAGAATCTCCTCCGAACATCAAAGTATAAATTGTTACAGGAATTATGAGAATACAGATAGAAGCTAATGGAATACCAATAAAAAGATAGAGAAGTTCATTCCATATGAACAGGAAAATCTCGCTTTTATTCTCATTGAAAAACGAGATGTAAATCACCATAAAGAGTACGATACCTGCAATAGCAAGAAAAACGCTTCCTAAGACTAATAACCAAGGATTACTATAGAAAGAATAAAGAACAAACATTAAGGATCCAACAACTACAGACAATAAACCTAAGATTATTCCTTCCTTGAAAACATCTTCTTCTCTGAATATGGATCCAAATGCCATTGAATAAACGTTCAATTTTTTATCTATAAGTGTTATTCAAATACAAATTTCCTATCAAAAAGCACATTATTTTTGTCATAAAATTTATTTGTCATAAAAAAAGCATTAAAAACACATAATTTGCAAATTTGAGAACCTAGAAACGATTTTTATATAATGAAAGATATGGTAAGGTTTTTTTAGTCAATTTTAGATTAGTGTGTGATGGCTATTCAAGATAGAGATAAGCAGAAGTCAGAAATCGAGAAGACTGTACAAAAATTCTCGGAATTATTGCCTTCTGTTAAACCAACAGCTGAACCAGCTAAAAGAGCATTAGTCATAATAGATGGAACAGCTAAATCTAAGGCAGCAGTTCTTGTGGCAGGAGAACTGAATAGGCACTTTGGTACAAAAATAGATGTAATTTGTTTCTATACAGAACAAGTTCCTTCTTCAAGTGTGATTTCTAAAGAGAGTTATGAGGACTCCTTAGCCTTTGCCTATGAACATCTTAAAAGCAAGGATTTTGAGATAAAAGGAGAAGTTGTTGAAAATATAGAAAATCTGAAAACGATTTTAGATAACGTAATTCAGATTATAAAATATGATATAATAATAGTACCTTCGTCTTTCATAGGATTAAAAGAAACAAGAGTAGAAATTGATGAAGAAGAAGATACAGAGGCTAGTATAACAGTCCTGGGAAATGTATTTGACTATCTTTTAGAAGACATCAAAAACATTCCAATTCTACTTATAGAAAGCGAAAAAATAAATCTAGATGTTCTTTGGAAAAATGTAGGAATTGTATTCAGTAATACCAATCAACTTAGTTATTTATTTGAAAAAGCTATGAAATATACCCTAAAAAAATCTGAGATTCATCTCTTGATTAACATCGATCCAATTTTCCATGATGATAAAACACTCGATGATTTAGAGATATTAGTTAAGAAAAGTAAAGAAGATTTAGAAGTATTTGAGAAAGCAAATTCTCAAGTGTTTCAGGAAGCATCAAGATTTGTTGATACTCATTTCCTATCCACAGATAAATTTGAAAATTTCAAGAAAGAACTATATACATTTGGAAAAGATGTGGGTATTTTAATTCTTTACATGCCTTCAAAATATTCTAGCCTGTATGGATTCTTTACCGAACTTCTGGAAGACAGCGAAATTACTTTTCCACTCCTGATAGCTAAAGGAAAAGTTGAACCTAAAAAAGAGGAAATAGAGCAACTTAAAGAAGAACTTCTAGAGGAAACTCCTGTAGAGAAAGTTGAAGAATCTAAGGAAAAGGAAGAAAAAGAAGAAGAAATAGAAGAAAAGATAGTAATAGATGATACATTAAAAGAATCAATCAAAGAAGAAATCAAAAAAGATATTTTAGGAATAAAAGAAGAACCAGAAAAAGAGTATAAAGACAAACTAGATCAGAAAATAGAAGAAAAAGAGAAGGATGTAGTTAGTAAAATCAAAGACAAAGTAGAAGAAAAGGACACAGAAATCCATGAAATAATTACTGGGAAAATTGAAGAAAAAGAGGAGGCTGAACAAGAGATGTCAGAAATTGATGAAATAAAAGAAGAAGTCAAAGAAGAGGTCATTGAAGAGATTAAAAAAGAAGTTGTTAAAGAGGTTAAGGGAGAACCAAAACGTGAGGTTAAAAAAGAGGTTACAAAAGAACTCAAGAAGGAAGAAAGTATTGAGGAATTAAAAGATTCTATCATAGAGGAGATTAAAGAAGAAATCAAAGAAGAAATCAAATATGAACTTAAGAAAGACCTCAAAGAACCTAGAAAGGAATTAAAAGAAAAGGTCATTGAAGAAATCAAAGAAGAATCTGAAGAAGCAGAAGAAGCAGAAGAAGTCGAAGAAGAGATAGATGAAGAACAAGAGGAAATCAAAACAAGGAGAGATTTTGAATAATCAAAGATTGTGATTGTGATTTTAAGTCTCAAATTGAAGTATCAAAAAATAATAAAATTAAAAATTTGATTCCAAATTAAAATGGTGATAAATTGGTAAGTGTGTTAGATAATTACGGATGGATTGCAACAATCTTTATTGTAATTATTGTACTTGCCACTATCTTATTACTGATGAAGGAGGGTATAGATGCAACAAAAATTACTGTTACTGGTGCTGTTGTAGTTGCTTTGATTTACTTGTTTTTTATGGATTGGCAATTAGGATTTGCAGAAAATCTAAGTTTTGAACATGTTCCTAATAACTTCTTAGAGGCATTATCACAAACTATAAATGTTGAAGCAATATTGATTATTTTTTCAGTGAGTATTATTGTAGCAATAACAAAAGGTGCAGGATTCTTCGATTTTATTTCACTTTCTATAGTCAAATTAACAAAAGGAGATCCAAGAAAGCTAATGATTGCTTTAGGTGGTCTTACTTTCTTTGTTTCAATGTTTTTTGATAATCTTTCAGCGATTATTTTACTAGGATCACTCACAGTTGTTATATGTAGGCAATTAGAACTTAATATAAGACCTTTTGTATTATTTGTTGGTATAAACACAATAATTGGAGGATTACCAACACCAGTCTCTTCACTTCCAAATATTATTTTCTATAATTTGCTTAAACCAGGAACATTAGCTAAAAACGGAAATTTTGTCGATATAAATTTTATCTCATTTATGGGATATATGCTTCCTATCTCTATATTTTTCTTTGGTGTTGCTTTAGCATTCTTCTTCTTTATTTATAGAAAAGATATTCTTATTGAAGTATCAGATGAGAAGAAAGAACAATTGAGCAGAATCAATCCTTGGTCTGGAGTCGAAGACCGAAAAAATATCTGGAAATCTATAATACTTCTAGGAACTCTTTTTACTGGTTTTCTCTTAACTAGTATCCAGGTTGAGGCAACACAAATAAGCATAGGTTTGAAAGGTGTTACTAGCTTAACCTTAGCTGATCATTTGAATCCAGGATACAACTCTAATGTAGTTTCAATATTTCAATTCCCTGATGTAGCTTTTGTTGCCCTTATTGTAGCAGTTTTTGGTATCTTTCTCTTCAAAAAGGAACTAAAACACTTTCTTGAAGAAGGAGTAGAATGGGAGATGATTGTATTTTTCATAGCTCTATTCATACTGATGGGAGTACTAACAGCTTCAGGAGCTTTGTCACCATTAACAAAAATCATGAGCAATTTCCTTCAAGCAGAAACTGAAACGGGATTAATACCAATAGGGGGGCAAATATTAGTAGCGCTGATAATTGGAGTGGTTGGACTTCCAATCACTGGATTCCTTAACGGATCATCAGCAGCTTTGATTTTCTCTTATATTTTCCAGACACTTCCTAGAGGAATTTTACCTGGTTTATGGATAGGATTTGTGTTAGGAGGAAACATTGGGGGGGCTCTTTCACCTTTAGGTTCTATAACTATCTTAATGGCTTTAGAAATTTTAAACAGAGAAGGAGACAAAATGTCGTTCCTTCAATATATAATAAGAATGCTCCCTTTAACACTTCTGTTTGGTGTTTTAAGCGTGCTTTATTCTATGTTTTTAATTGGAGTAGGACTATAAAAATTGGAAAAATAATAGAAGGGTGATATTTGAAAATTGAGCACTGAACTTCTGGGTCAAATTTTGATAGTTCTTATCGTTCTAGTAACTATTATACTTTTTATTTTTGAGAAATTTGAGAAAATAAAGATTGCTCTTACAAGTTCAATTTTTTCATTACTTATATTCTATTTCTTAATATTTCGCAACAGTGAAGAATATTTAGGAAAAACGTTTTTTGGCGCAACTTTTGAATTCATTAATATTGAAGCGATATTGATCATATTCTCAATAAGTATAATAGTATCGTTAACCAAAAGAGTAGGCTTTTTTGACCTTATTTCTTTATACCTTGTCAAACTCACAAAAGGAGATCCAAAAAAATTATTTATGGTTTTAGGAGGGATAACATTTTTTATTTCAATGTTCTTTGATAATCTTTCTGCGATCATTTTACTAGGTTCATTGACAGTAGTAATTTGTAAACAGATCGAAGTAAATCCTGTTCCTTTTATCTTGTTCGTAGGTGTAAATACAGTAATTGGAGGTCTACCTACTCCTGTTTCATCGATTCCAAACATAATCTACGCTAGCGACTTTCAAAAGATAAACTTCATCAAATTCATGATGTTGATTTTACCTCTAGCAATTTTCTTCTTTGGGATTGCAACAGCTTATTTCTTTTTGGTTTTTAAGAAAGATCTCTTGAAAAAAGTGTCAAAAGAGAAAAAAGAACAGATTGAGAGAATCAATCCTTGGTCAGGTATAAAGAATAAACAAGATATCTTGAAGTCAATAGGTTTACTAGTTTTTCTTTTCGGTGGATTTCTTCTTACAAGTTGGGATAAATTTACAGTCGATGTAGCATTTTTCGCGTTGATATCAGCTGTTATAGGCTTATTTCTCTTCAGAACACAATTTAGAGAGATGATAGAAGAAGGGATAGAGTGGGAGATGATTGTATTTTTCATAGCTCTGTTTATACTGATGGGAGTATTGCAAGCTTCAGGGGCTTTAAATCCTATAACTTCACTTCTAAGAAGTATTCTCGGAGAGAACGCTGAACCAGTTAGACAAATTATTGTTGTAGCAATAATAGGATCAATAGGTTTTATAATCATGGGAGTGATAAATGTGATACCAGCAGCAGTAGTTTTCTCATCAATTTATCATTCGTTAAGCATAACTTCAATAGGACTATGGTTCTCGTTCTTACTTACAGGAAATATTGCAGGAGCATTTATACCAATAAGCTCAGCAACAATATTAATGGCTATAGAGATATTAAAAACAGAAAAATATAAGGTAGATTTCAAGAAATACATGAAAAACATACTTCCGCTAATCCTAATATTACAAGTACTAGCAATGGCGTTTAGCTTAATCTTGGTATATTTTCCACCGAAAATATAATTCGAATTTTCATTTCACATATTTTTAGAAATTAATGCATAATCTTTTAGAAATATTAAGAAGAAGAGTTATAAAACATTTCTGAGAAAGTAGATTGTTATGATCGAGTAAGAACCTACTTTCGAGGAATTGATAGAACAGCTGAAAGATGAAGATTGAAAGAAAAACAAAAAACTAGAAATAAAGAAGAATATTAATTCTTCTCCATCCAAGTACGACCATCCCAGTGAGTTGAACCAGGTTTTGTCGCAATTCCATCTGGTTTCTTTCCAGCTTTTAATTCTTCTTCTGTTAACCAATACATTGAGGGGTGTTCCACATTATATAGAACATTATACGCTTGTGGCATATGTTCAACTATCACATGTTGACTGATATCGCCTTCGTATATCTCCCCATCATGTTCCATACCTATTGGACTCTCCAATTCTACTTCCACTTTTTTAGCGTACTTATACTCTGCACCTTTCAAGTTTAAATGCTCCCCTTTGAAGATTTTTTGTATTCCTAGAAGAGTAGCAAATTTGGTCATGTCTCTTGAGATAAACACATCAAAGAAATCGTTTTGAGGATGAGCGTTTACACATGATAACATTCCCCCACCAAGAGATTTTCCTATACCTATTGCTATTAGCATTAATCTGAAATCCATCGGTTCTCCATCATCTAGAACAATCGTTCCTTTTCTCTGTTTAACTGTAGCTAATTTCTTTAAAGCTAGAAAAGTATATCTAGATGGTCCTTTGATCCAATTCATCTCCCCATCCAAGTTTGCTAGATTGACTAAAGAAGAGATACCAAAATCAAAACTGTTCCCAAAGAAGACTTCAAATTTGGTATCAGGATACTTTACATGACCTATTGAGGAAGGTGAAACAGCTGTTTTCTCTATTAATGTTCTAGCTGCATTTTCTGGATCCCAAGGTATTCCCATGAATGTACATAAGTCGTTACCTGTCCCAAAAGGTAAGACTCCAAAAGTTATATTCTTTCTCTGTTGTTCTGAAGAACTCATAATACCGTTGATAGCTTCGTTTACTACTCCATCCCCTGAAGCAACAATGATTCTATTAAATCCATCTTTAATTGCTTGTTTAGTTAAGTCTTGACCTTGAGCTCTTGCTGTTGTAAAAACAACATCATAATCTATACCACTTTCTTTGATAACTGGCTCAGCTTTTTCCCATCTTTTTGGGCATAAACCTACACCTGCATTAGGATTTACAATAAACTTCCATTTTAAAGACATGAGAGTTAGTTTTCTGCAACTTACTTATAAAGATTGTAGTATTTTATGACAAGATAATATTATATTGGCAGATAATATATATTCTCACATGTTTGAGCAGTAGAACAGAAAATTGTTTGTTTGTTCTTGTTCTAGGCTTTTATATAAGGAGCGAGAAAGTATTGCTATGTTATGGGTATCTAGAACTACTAAAAGCATGGTCAAAGGTTTACTTCTCTCATTATTAGTTTCAACTTCTGTTATTGCTACCCTGATTTATCCTTTTTATCTTTCTAATCGTAATAATCTGTGGAAAGAAGCTGGCAATTATGATTGGGTAACAGGAGTAATTGATCGTTCACCTCAACCAGGACCAGCGTTGGCTCATAATATCGAATTAGAGACTGAAACTCCTTTTGGCACCTATATTCCTAAAACTCTGAATTATATCCCCTCTATTATACCTACCCCTATAGCTCCAGATTTATCAAATGTCGGATGGGATATGGAGGTATTTGCTTGGTTTTCTCAAGAAGCTAGAGATACTTTAGCAGAACAAGGATATTTAGTAACAGAAGGAACAAGGTCCATATATGAAACTTATAAACCTTCAAGCCCTGCCGAAGCTAATGCCAAATATATTACAACTGATCTCGCTCTTCATACATATCATCGATTGTTTTCTATGGCTATGAAATTTACAGAAGGCGTTTATCTAGTTAATGATTTTGCGACGATGGTTGTTGCTCTAAGAAATCATCAAATAGAATTAAGTCACTTAATAGTTCCGAGCAATGTTATGAATGCTCTAAGAAAGAATATAGCTTATCTGTCAACTATTTTAGTTCTTCTTAATGATACTTACTCCATACCAATTGAAGTTCAAGGCATGGTAGAAGATGAACTTGATAACATCGATAATGGTGTGCTTGCACCTTCAGCTATCTTTGGTTATTCAGAGGACTATTCCCAATATAAGGTAAGAGGGCATTATTCGCTCAATGAAATTCTCTCTAACTATTTCCAAGCAATGATGTATGCTGGTCGTATGGGTTTTCTTTTCCAATACGAGTTCTTATCTCTTGCAGCGAGAAGAGAGCAAACTAGAATGGCTCTTTTGTTAGTTTCTTCCTTTAACGAAACTGTTGGTGATCAACAGATTTGGAATTATTGGGAAAGAATCTATGGTACTACTTCATTCTTTGTTGGTAAAAGCAATGATCTTACTGCTTTAGATTACTATAAACTCTATAAGCACTATGGCTATCCAGAGTTAAATGATATTGCAGAAGAAGAGCTCATAAATAAAGTGATGAGTGATTTAAGAGAAGCACATTATCCACGAATAATAACTATGTTAGTAGACAGTTCAGATCTTTCAGGAATACCGAGAGGTTTCAGGTTATTTGGTCAAGCTTTTATCCCTGATTCCTACATGTTTCAAGAATTAGTTGCTGATAAAGTTCAGGGAAGATTGATGCCTAAAGCTCTAGATATTATGTCAGTTTTTGGTAGTGAGAGAGCTGTTTATCTTCTTCAAAATGAGAGCGTATATGACAATTATGATGAACAAATAATTAAATTAAGAAATGAATATGGAGATTTAACAGATTACGATTGGTGCCAATCTTTATATTGGTTGCAATTGTATTCTATTCTTCCCTTACTGCAATCAAATTACACAGATTATCCGGGTTATATGCAAAATGAATCTTGGCTTGATAAATCACTTACAACTGCTTTAGGTTCTTGGGCTGAATTACGTCACGATTCCATCTTATATGCAGCTCAATCATACACAGCTTTGAGTGCGCATAACGGTGTTGGATATGTGGAACCTTATCCAGAACTTTATGCAAGATTATCTAGTCTGATAAGTTTAATGAGAGATGGTCTTGCAGCAAGGAATTTACTGATTTCAGATTTTGAAGAAAGACTACTTGAAACTATTACAATTTGTGACAGACTCACTGTTATTAGTATTAAAGAACTTGAAAATGAAGCTTTCACTCAAAATGATATAGACTTTCTTGAAGATGTTGGGTATGATCTGTGTCTTTTAGTGAGTTTTAGCGACACTATTTACCAGCAATGGGTAGATGCTAGATATAATAGAGATGCATTGATAGCTGATGTTCACACAGACCCAAATACAGGAACTGTTTTAGAAGTCGGAACAGGTAATTCAAATTTTATTTATGCAATTGTTCAAAATCATCTAGGAGAACTTCGCGTTGTTAAAGGAGGTATTTACTCTTATTACGAATTTGTTCAACCATACCAGAGTAGATTATCCGATGAGGAATGGCATGAAATGCTTGATACAACCAATCCTAGTATGCCAGATTGGATACTCAATAGCATTCCTTTTCTCGATAATGACGTAGTTTTCGCACAAGTTAGAAGCATATTTTTCCTAAAGGATGCAAAAAAGATTTAAAATCTCTCCTCCTTTTATTGTTTGACTCTCTAAATTGGTTATTAAAATGCTTCTTAGAAAACAGAGGATAAAATCCGAGAAAATTCTTGAACATCCAACAACTTTGAAGTTATTTCTCTATTTGAAGGCAAAAGAACCAAATAAAATTGGTGTTAGAGAAGCACAGAAAGCTCTTGAAGTAAAAAGCTCCAGCACAATAGCGTGGCATCTGGAGAAATTAGTAGAAGCAGAATATATTGAACATAAAGCAAATAACAAATATGTGTTAACACAAAAAGGTCTTGATAAGCAAGATTTTAAAGTCCCAGTTTTAATTCCTACTCAAACGATCAAAGGATTAATGATTCCAAGAATTATTTTTCTGCTCAGTTTCCTAATCGCTTCTGTAATAACAGTTGTGATTTTACAATTCTTTGCCTATATAATTGCATTATATGTGGGGATTGGAAGTCTAATATTAGCAATTATTTTAGTAATAAGAGAGTATATTGAATTGAGAAAACAATTCAGGTTTTACAAATTTATTTCAGAGGAAAAATTGTAACACCAAAAATTACTCGTTTTTGAGTAGCCTTTAAGAGTAATAATATAAATGTAAATTCACTTATTTATTATAGAGGTTAGTATGAATAAGTGGACTATTTTCGCTAGTTGGATAACTATGTTCATTCTTAGTTTAACACCGTTATTTCTTAACAAAGAGAGTCTTTACACTGTAAGAGATACTTACACAAATATCTTATATTTTATACTAGCTTCATTTTGTATCCTGATTAGTATTATGGGATTTATCTATAGTCAGGATTTGGGAAAAAGAAATTTTGCTATAGTAGCTGGAATCTCCTCTCTTATGTTACTTATTTATCAAATATTCGAGTATATCTATAAAGGAGCAGAAGGACCTGCTGCAATAAATTGGTGGTTTGGTTTTTGGATAGCTGCTTATTTTCCTTTTATTGTTTTGTCTGTTAAACGAATAATTGAAGAATATCGTTTTATCACCAGAGCTAGTTTCACAATAGGTATGGGGATAACTAGCTTAGTAGCAGTTGTTTCTGTTCCTGTTTTCGTATATTTTCTCAATAGTTCAACTTTATCTATGGCTGAACTTATTTCATTTTCAATTATACTTGTTCTTGATATGATTAGTTTTATTATGTTCAATATCTTGCTTGTTCTTTACTTTAGAATCAAATATGGATATCATTGGTTGTTTATGGCTATAGGTTTTGCAATTCTCATTTTTAGAGACTTAGCTGGAGTTTATTATTTCATGTTTGAAGATATTTATCCACAAATCACAATTACGGTTCTCAATCTCTTTTTCTTTAGTACTATGATAACAGCTCTCCTTACCTTTTTTGACAAAAGTTTTTCTATGAAACCAATTAAAGATATTGAAGCAGAGAGCGATTTCTATAAATCAAGATATGAAGAATTAGACTTCCTTTCTAAAGATCTTATCACTGTAACAGAACTCTGGTTTCATGATTTAAAAAATGACATTAATGTTCTTGAAAATTCCTTTCTTCTCTTTGAAGAAAATCATAAGACTGAATTTTTGGATATAATTAAAAAGAGATTAGAACTTATGGGTGAGAGACAAGAAAGATTTCAATCTCCTGTAGGTATACTCGATTCTTTAAAAATCCAACCAATTGATGTAACAATCATTAAAGGTCTCGAAAAGGCTTTTAGTTCGATTAAGATTAATATCCCAAATAAACCTCTTTATGTAAAATCTAACAAATTACTCTTTCCAATAATCTTGAATGTTGTCCAAAATGCATTCCAACATGGAGGAGGAGAGGATATCAAAGTCAACATCGAAATTAAAGATGAAAAAGATTCAGTTTTAATTCAAATTAAAGATAATGGTAAAGGAATTTCAGATGAAAACAAAAAGAAAATCTTTGATAAAGATTACAAATCTTCTGACACAAACTCTTCTGGAATAGGATTATATTTAGTAAAACTAGCTTCTCATAAATTTGGTGCAACAATTAATGTTGAAGATAATGAACCAAAAGGAACAATCTTTTCACTAAGATTTCAAAAAATGAAAAATGTTGTTTAAATTAATCTTCTGGCCATCTTCGTTTTTCTAGTTCAGTCTCACACTTTCTGCAAACAGTTTTCTTTACAGAGTTAAAACCAAATTCATCTATTCCATTTTCAGCTTTCAACGCTTGGGTACAAATATAATCATAATTACATTTAGGACAGTGAAAATAAAAAGAAGATTTCTTTATATTAGGAGAAAGCATTTGACGGGGACAAGTGGCAGATTTAATTGCTTTTGAACAATCACATACAAGATGGTTACCTACAATAGTCACAACTCACTAAACATATACAATAATTTAAAATTTTATGTGTGTAAGAAAAAAGAAGAAAAAGTTGTATCTTTTAAGGGATACTAATAGCTATTGGAGGAATTTCCATAGTAAGGAAATTCAATGGAATTCCTATATAAATTGGAGTTGCTATTGCTTCAACAGAGAAGTCTATAGAGCCTCCTCCTGAAATAGTAACTACATCATCTGTTTCAATGAATAAAGTGAACTCTATCGTTTGATTTTCTCCAAGAGGAATTGTCACACTTTGAGAATCATAGACAGTAGTATTACCATTTTTGAATACACTAATATCCAATCTTACAGATTTTGGCATATACCCCAATTTTGGAGTTACTACAACAGCTGATACAACTGCGGATTCGTTATTACTTGCTAAGACATAGTTGATATCTGTTACATCAAAAGAATCTGGATTATCTGTAAATCCTTTATAGCTTAGATAGACATCTACACCTATGACTGCACCACCTGCCAGAACGACAAATAGTATTGTTAAAAATATGGCTGTACCTTTTCCCATAATTGTTTAATAGATATTCCAACATTATAAAGGTATTTTTTTTACTAATCAATAATCAAGGTTTTCTGTGAAATTTTAAATAGAACTAATAATAAACTAGAAAGATATGAAACACAAATTTGGAATCATGACCGATTCCGGTGCGGATTTTACTCTGGATTATCAAAAAGAACATGATCTAATACTCATTCCAACTAGGATAATTGTTGATGGGGTAGAGTATATTGATAGAGAGAATATTTTCAGAGATGACATTATACATAAAATGAAGGATGAGAAAGCTAAAACTTCTACATCTGTAGCTCCCCCGCAAGATTTTATTGATGTTATGAATCAAGCTTTAGAAGACTACGAGCAAATTTTATTCATTTCTATAAGTTCAAAGATGTCTGCAACTTTACAAAATTTCCTGCTAACTGCCAAACGACTAAAATCTGATAAGTTTTTTGCAATTGATACAGAATCTGTTTCTTGGGGTATGTCTTTTCTAATCGATCATGCGATAATAAGAAGAGAACAAGGAGTTACCATTGAAGAATTAGTTAAAGAACTCAACATCATGAAAAAGAATATTGATCTATACTTTATGGTAGATACATTAGAATATCTGAGAAGAGGTGGGAGGATTGGAGCTGCTAAAAATCTCCTAGGAAAATTAATTGGAGCTAAACCTATATTGACAGTAAAAGAAGGAGAAATTGCACCAGCTGAAACAGTAAAGAGTTTCAAAGAAGGATTAGAATTCTTTTATCATAAATTTAAAGAAAAATCAAAAAGTTACAAAAAATATTCAATTGCTGTAATTTATGGAGTTGAAACACCAGAATTCAAAGAATTTGCTGCACAAATAAAGCATGAATTCAAACCAGAAAAATTCTATTATGCACCAATTGGAGCCAATATCATTAGTCACGCGGGACCTGAGCTTTTTGGTATGGGAATTATCAAACTTCCCTAAGAAAAGTTTTGGTCATACGAACTTTTTAAAAAACATTATTTTTTTGTTTTCATATGCAAGACAAAGATCATAATGATAAAATTTCAATAGTGTATAATAACTCTAAATCAGACAAGATTCAAGATCTTGTTGTTGAACTATTAGAAGTAAATAGAGATATTGAAAGAGATCAACCTTATAGTTGGAGCTTAAAACACATTATCTCCTGTTCTCAAATCTGTAAAATCCTTGCATCAGTGAGAGGAATTAACAGAGAGACTGCTGCTATTTCTGGAGCTATTCATGATCTTGCTATAATAAAGACTGGAAAATTCGACAATCATGGTCCTCTAGGAGCTCCTATGGTAGAAGAATTTTTATCTAATTATAACCAGAAATTTGGAGAAAAACACGGTTTTCTTTCACAGGAAGAAATAGATCAAATAGTACAAGCTACAAGGAATCATACTTTAAAGAAAATCTTTAGTGAAAATGCTTTTGATGAATTAATTAAAGATGCAGATTCTTTGGATAGATTTTTGCATGGCAAGAAAACTTTCGATTTTTATTATGAACGAAGTAAAGAAGCTCTCAAAGATATGGATTTGAACATAGATAATATTTTATAGGTAAATAACTTGACAAGTTTTTTAATTAACCAACGAGTTTCTTGCTCTAATCAATAAATTTTGCATTTTAGTGCTCTGAGTGGAGCAATTGGCAGTGGTATAAGGATTTTAATTGAAAACAGAAAAAAAGACTAAATTTTTCTTTCTTAACTATTTTTTTCTAATAGATTTGTAGAGACTTTAGTTTGCTTATCCAGACCTACCTCTTCAAAGATAAGTTCTTCAGTTTCAGTTCCTACACTAATACCTTTATCCTTCAAAAGTGTCCAGATTATAAACAGATATGGAGTACCGGAATTAAACTCAATAAGACTGTTAAAAACTAGTACAGTAAGTAAATTTTCAGCTGGCCTGATTCCTGCAGTAAGAAGAGAGATCTCCATTCCAAAATGTACGACAACTCCTACTAGAACAACAAATCCTATTTGCTTCCAAGTGACTGATTTAAATGGTTTCCAAATATATTTGAAAAGAATAAGTACGGCAAAACCTCCTATAGCCATTCCTATTTGCAACCACCTTCCACCTTCCATAAATCTGGTAATTTGAACTGTAGTATCAGATAAAGGTAAAACCTTTGGAAAGAATGCAATAACGAACCAACCGATGTATAAAAAGAGTGTCCAATACATCTTTTTTCGCCAATGTTTTGCACTGAACATTACTGCAACATAACTAAATTCTACCATCCCATAAGTAAAAGAAAAATAAATTAAGAAGAGAAGAGGTCCCCAAGTTGGTCCTAAATTTGTAAAGAAATCTGGGAGAGAGTAAATCTGTCTTGTTCCTTTGATAGTATACCAAAAAACATAATCAAACAGGAACACAACAACGGTTCCAAAAAGACCAATGAGCCATTGAAGGATGTATTTCTTCTTTATCAGAAAAGCCATCCATAAGAAACAGAAGATTATGTCTAAAATTATAAATTCAGCACCAAATGTTCTAGTGACTTCATGAACCATGAATTTGGAGTTTAGAAGTATTTCTTAAAGCTTTTGCGAATCTAAAGGAAGTTTTGTATAATGAAATCTGCCCAAGAACTAGGAAGAAATTCTAATAATCTCCTTTGTCTATTATTCTTTACTCTGTACCTTTTTCGAGGTTTTCTTTTATGTATAGCTCTGAAAACCTTGTTAGCAACATACTTTGGATCAGCATAATTTTCTTTTTCAAGAACATCCCAAACTCTAGACATTTCTTTCTCAAATTCAGAATTTTCAAGATATTTTTGGTAACTTTTCACTGTCTTTTGAGGCAAGCTTGTATTAATAGCACCAGGCTGAATAGCTACCACCTTCATCCCTAAAAACATTAACTCCCTCCTAAGAGAATCAGTGAATGCTTCTACTGCATATTTTGTCATAGTATATGGGCCATTGAAGGGAAAAGCGATTCTCCCAACTTCTGAGCTCATATTTACAATTCTCCCTTTTCGTTTTTTAAGAAGAGAGAAGAAAGCTTTAGTAACTCTCACATACCCTAAGACGTTGACATCAAATATTTTCTTCATATCTGAAGGACTAACTTCGACTAAAGGTCCCCCAAAGAATAAACCAGCATTGTTTACAAGACAATCAATACCATCAAATAATTCATTAACTTCTTTTACAGCTGTTTCTATACTTCGTTGATCTGTCACATCCATAAAAAGAGTATGAATTTTCTCATTGGAATCATATTTACCTAGACCTTCTTTATCATAATCAGTAGCAATAACAATATCTCCTTTTTTGATGAGATATTCAGTAATGGATTGACCAATTCCCTGAGCTGCACCAGTCACTAAAACAACTTTTGAATTAACTTTCATCTAAATCAATGAAATTATTGGTTTTAGACTCAATTATAAAATTAATGTGCTTTTTTTCAAATTCTCATCCAGACTTTCATAGAAGATTTTCCTTTATTTCCCCATAAATAGTAAGGACGAGCTACAAGTTGCTGATTTTTACTATTATATATGATAAGAAATATTGAATTATTATCTTTTTTCAGTTCAACTTCCTTATTTAGGTTTATTTTTTGGTCGGATAGATCTAAATTTGGATTGTCTACACTCTCAAAACAATATACAAGTGGTCCCCTTGAAAACGCACATTTAGTGTTGTTTGACTTAATCTTTTTAGGAGATTTATGGATCTTTATCTCAAGAGGAAAATTTATTTCTATTACATTCTTTGTAAACCATTCTTCTTGAATTATAACATAATAAGCGTTGTAAACCTGCATATCTGAAGCAGTTTTTAGATTCGAAATATTAAAGTTAATATTGTCTAATTTTTTATTATTAACCGTGATTTCTGGGTTCTTTGTCCATCCAGGAATACGAATATTTAAGGTAAAATCTGATTTCTTCTTGGTTTCAAAGAAAATACGTATTTTTCCTTCCCAAGGTAATTTACTTTCTAATTTAATATCAATCGAATTATCTTCTTTTTCATCTAAGCATATTCTAGAATTATTTCCTATATATTGATGGACCCAAAGATTATCCTTATCAGTACTATAGATATATTTAGCCATATGTGCTAATGTTCGAGAGATATTAGATGGACAACAAGCTGTTTTATACCAATCTTGTCTTTCAACAAATTCACCAGCTTCCAACGGATTCCTATAAAAGTATGATTTTCCATCTGAAGACATACCTACAAGTACAGCATTATATAATTGCCACTCAGTTAGATCAGCATATTTAGCATCTCCGAGAGTCAGTAGCATCTCCCAATTCCAAAATACAGAACTAATTGCTGCACAAGTCTCATTATATGCAGATTTATTGTCAAGTTCATAATCTCTCCCAAATCCTTCAGTAAGTGGTAAAGAGCCTATTCCACCAGTTACATACATTTTCTTCTTTACCATTGCATCCCAAGAACTTTGAAGGGCTTTTAACAACTGTTTATCACCCGTTTCTTGAAGAATCATAGTTGCAGCTGTTACAAGATACCCCCATCTCACACAATGACCTACTGGTTTTCTTTGTCTTCTTAATGGTTTATTTTGCTGAAGATATTTTCCAGTGAATGCTGATAAATAAAATCTAAATAATTGTTTTTTCGAACCAAATTTAGGCCACTCACTCATTAAAGACTCATCATCTACTCGCAAACCATAAAATGCTTCTTTTTGCTTAATTACTTCCTCATTTCTTTTACTATGTGAATAATTTTCTTTGAAAATCTGATATCCAAAAAACACGAATTTACCTCTTGTATCTATGAATCTTTTAGCAAGTTCAAGATATTTTTCTTCCCCAGAAAATCTATACAACTTAATCAAGGCAATCTCAATTTCAGGATGACCAGGAGTATTCTTAGGTGAAGGATTTTGAAATTCTTTTACTAATAAATCAGCTATTTTTTTTCCTAGATTTAGATATTTTTCTTCTTTAGTAAGTTTGTATGCAATTATTGATGCTTCAATTAAATGGCCAAGTATATACAATTCATGCTCGATTTGAAGATTAATCCATCTATTATTAGGAAAATGAATTTGATTATAGGTGAAAATATACCCATCTTGTTCTTGAGCTGATATTATTAAATCTAAATAACATGTTAATAATTTGAGTAATTTATCATCTTTTTTTGATTGTAGGATTGTAGCAGCAGCTTCTGCCCATTTATGAGAATCTGAGTCAACATAAAAATACCCTCTACGAGACTTGTTGATTTCTCCACTAACAATTCTGAAATTATCTATTGTACCAGTTTCTTCAAGCATGTTCCATTGATGAAAAATAGCTGAATCTGAGTTTACTTGTATTCTCTCTAACCAGAAACTATCCTGAATGTTTATTTGTTCAAAAGGAATTTCTTTGGAAACTTTATAAGAATTCACAAAATGGTAAAATAATATCCCTATAAGAAATTTACGTGAAGAAGATAGAATTTTCTTATTTCCTCTTCATGAACCGTGGATCAATTTCGTCTCTTTTAGAAGCATCCTGATAATTTTCTTTTGCTTGTTCTTTAGCTTCTTCTAAAGTTTCATCAGAATGACACAACCATCTGAGATGTGTACTAGCAGGTTTTCCGCAGAAAGGGCAGAACATATCATCAAGAACCTCTAGTAACTTATTATGTGCAGCAAGGTTTCTTCTATGTTTTCCTCGTTCTTCTATAATAGGCTTAGTTAAAATTTCAGCTTGTTTTTTCTTTCCTACTTCAACTGCTTTCTTTACTGTACTAATTTCATCTTTTGGTATTTCGATACTAAAACCTTCTTTTGAATCTCCTACGATTTCAACTGGAATACCTTCTGTTAGAATTGCTTCTTGCTCTTCGTGAGGTATTTTCTTAATCTGGGAAACAAATTTGCTAGCTTCATCTTTACCCATATCCTGTTCAACAATTTTGACATAAGTACTTCTCTGTAATTCCAGATCTGGAATTGTGGATAAACGAGATAAAACTCTTTCTGGGATTCTTTCATCTACAGGTTTAGCTAATTCTTCTCTTATTATATCTGGAGATACTGAAGCTGCCTCTAACCATAATCGTAATGTATTTGCTTTAACAAAAGTTCTTTGACAAATTTCATCTATTTTTTCTTCTGTTGGAATAAGAGAAAGATCTCTTGATTTCTTTCTTTGAATACTATTAATGATATTTGCTAGACTTTTTGGTGTTTGAACTATTCCTTCACTTCTAAAAATTTCCATAACTCCTCGACCCTTTTCAATCATGTAAAGGTCTTTTCTATGGATGTTTTCAATCAATGATTCGATTCTTTGACGAGATTCTGTAACTTCCTTTACAATTGCAAAGATTTTTTTCATCTTAGCAAACTGAGCAGCTCTCCAACGGCGTTCCCCTGCGATAATCTGATAAGTTTCGTCACCAGTCTTTTTTACTAATATTGGATTTAAGAGATCATACTCCTTTATAGATGCAGCCAACTCTTCAATTTCTTCTTTATCGAATGATTCTCTTGGCTGAAATGGACTTGGAGAAATTTTCTCTACAGGAATTTCAACAATTTGCACACTAATCACCACTTTCTTTAATCAACTCAAATGCAATATCCTTCCAAGGATATTGTTCAATAACCCAATTATCTCCCTGAGTGTTTACACACAATAATTTTGTTTTTTCTCCGTTTCCAGATTTAACTACAGACTTCATCTGGTTTATTGCTTCAAGACGTGTAGTGAATATCCACTTCTCTTCTCCAGCGTCTAAAACATAAAATTGATTCTCCTCTAACTTCAACATTTTCACCTTTATATGTCTCTAAAGCAGTTCTAAAGCGATTTAGCATATATATTTTCATGAATCACTTAAAAAGTGATTGTATTACTATGAACAAATGCTATTTTGAACTTTTTTGTCGGGAATATTTTAAATTCTAGGAATTTTCAAAGATAATATAATTCACAAATCAAAAGTGATCAATTTTCATTTCTTCAGAATAATTTCAAATTATAAAGAATCAAATAGATTTCTTGAGTGAACATTAACTAAAAAATTATTAAGTTCATCTCAAAATAGCAACTGTGACTACCGATTATTCAATTGTTATAGATTCTCCCTCCGACTTCCCAAGAATACTGCAAAGCAAACATGAGATATTCATTGTACCTTCGAGAGTACATATAGGGGATAAGACCTACAAAGATAGAGTAGGAATTACACGAAAAACACTTTTTTATGAACTTGATCGCGCAAAAAAAGATATTTGGACTACAGAAGCTCCAGTATCAGATTTCATTGAAGCTTTTGATCAAGCGAAAGAAGTCTCTGATCACATTCTCTATCTTGGAATCAGTCATAAACTGAGTAAGTCCTTTCAAAATGCTACAATAGCTGCTCGAAAATATAGAGGTCGTATTACTCTTATTGACACTTTGTCTATTTCTCATGGAGTAACATTGATGGTTCAACATGCTTTACTAAGAAGAGAACAAGGAATTGAATTAGTTCCACTTGTTCATGAAATAAATGAGATGATCACAAACACTCGTTTATATGTCTTAGTAGAGAATCTCAAATATTTGTACAAAGGAGGAAGAATAGGAAGAGCTCAACAAACAATAGGCACTCTACTAAACATAAATCCTCTCTTACATCTTGTTGATGGGGAACTAGATGCATTGATGAGTATTAGAGGAACAAAAGCTAGTTTTGAAGCAATAACTGAAAAAATATCAGAGCATGCAAAGGAGTTTAAAAATTTCGCATTAGCAGGATCATATGGAAAAGAAAGTGAAGTATTTGAGGAACTGTCGACTTCCATCAAAGTGAAATTAAATCCTTTATTTTACTGTTATGATGAGATAGGTCCAGCAGTTTTAACCAATGTTGGTCCAATTGTAGAAGCTCTCTTCATATCCAAAATTCCAGATAAAGCAGTTGAAGCTTATAAGTAAGTTCATTCTATTCCTTTACAGCTTTAATTGAGAATATCATCGGAACACTGTACTTATTATTTTTAAATTTCCATACTCCTCTCTCAACTTCTTCTAGAAAAGGAAATTGAGGAAAAAGTGTATAAGGATATTCTTTTACTGATACTATTTTTAAGCCTTCATTAATTAGAGCAGTTATAATGTCTCCAAAAGTGTGTTGCCATTCAAAAGTATCTACGTTTTTGATTTCAACATCTTGTTCAGTATAAGTGTACTCAGATTTAAAATGGATGGGATCTTTTCCTTGGAAATATGGATATTTGTATACAAGTTCAGATTCATGTTCATCATCAAAAATCCACATAAATGGATGAAATTCAGCTATAAAGAAAGTTCCTCCCTTCTTAAGATATTTAGAAACTATTTTTGCCCATCCTTCTAAATCAGGTAACCAAACTAAAACACCATAGGAAGTAAATATAATATCAAATTCTTCATCAAGAATTTTAGGTAGATCATAGATATTTGCACAAAGGAATTCAGCAGGTAATCTCAATTTCTTATTAATTGAATTAGCTAAATTTATTGCAACATCTGAGTAGTCTACTCCTACCACTTTTGAAGCTCCTAATCTAGCCCAAGAAAGTGTATCCATCCCAAATTGACATTGTAAATGAAGAAGGGACTTTCCTTTTACATTATTAAGCTCTTTTAACTCAATTTCATGAAGACTGTTCTTTCCTTTCATAAAACTCTCAAGGTCATAATCTGATGATTTTGCATGAATTGCTGTTGTTTCATTCCACCTTTTGAGATTCTTCTGCATATATTCATCCATATTTATCAAAAATCTTACCAAAATTGAACTTAAAATTCTATCTTTTAATTAGAAAAAGGAAAAAGGAAAAAGGAAAAAAGAAGAGAAAAAGGAGCTTTTATTCTTTTGGAAGTTTAACTTCACGTGTAGCAGGATTAAAATCTATTACACCTAATTCTTCTAGAACATTAAGAGAGGATTTCACTAAAACAGCGGTTGTATTTGTTAAATCAGCAAGATCATCTATTGTAGTACTTTCTGGATGAGCATCTACTATAGCTAAGTAAATTTTCCCTTGTTCTGTAGATTTCAAAATTCTCTTGATGCTATCATTTTGTGCCATAATAGGTTCTTCTTTAGACTTAAATTCTGTATATTCTTTCTCTACAGCTCCAAGTTTTTGTTTTAGCTCTTTCTCAAGAGTCTTTACTTGATCGTATTGAGTTTGAAGTGCTTCATAATCTGCTTTTATTTTAGCCATTTGATTTAATGAATCTTTGAGTTCTTTCTCTGCTTTCTTCAAATTGCCATCTTTCTCTTTAATAAGGACGTCTTTCTCCTTAACTTGTTCACGATATTTCTCTAGTAATTCGTCTTTCTCAGCTAATTTCTCAAGTTCTTCTTCCATTTGTTCTTTAAGACTGCTGAGCTCACCTATCGTTTGTTGAAGCAAATCATCTTGTTCTTCAAGTTTTTCTTCAAAATTTGTTTTAAGGGATTTTACTTCGAGATTGGTACTTTTTACAAGATTATCAAAATCTTTAGAAGTATTTTCTAATTTCTCTACTCTCATATCTTTCTGTTTCTTTTCATCATTTATGAATTTCTCAAGTGTATTTATTTTACTCTCAATATTCTTAATATCTTGAGTAAGCTCTTCGTTGCTTTTTTTCTTAACCATAAGGGACACCAACAATTATAATATATAAGTGTAAGAAAAATTGAATTTTAAGATTATCTATTGTGAAAAGATTAATTGTCTCTTACTTTTCTTCCAACGGGTGCAAGATATACTGTAAACTCATCTTCTCCATTGACACCTAATACTTCGTCTGCTATCTCCTGGTTATACGCAGCAATTGCACAGGTACCAAGATTTAGAGCCTCACAGGCTAGATATAGATTCTGACATATATGACCTGCTTCAATAGCGATAACTTTGAAAGAAGGAATTGAATATCTCCATTCCATTCTATATGGAATAGTAACAAAGAAGAAAATCACAGCTCCTTTGAGTATGAAAGGTTGAGAAACCAACTCCTTCAGCTCATTTTTATCAACTTCCTTTTTAGCTTTTATGAGTAAAAGCTTGTGTCCTATTGCTATATAGCGATAAATCCCTGGTTCTAATTTTTCAACATTATTAACCAAGATATAAATCTCATATGGATGTCTAGCTCCTCCCGAAGGAACTGTTCGTTTAGTGCCAGCACCATGGTGTTTAGTAACCTCATGAACACCATCACTAGCCCATAAGAGATATGATAGTTCCTCAAAAGATATAGGTTCTGAAGTATATGCACGATGACTTCTTCTGTCTAAAAGAGATTGAAAGAGGGTATGATCTTTTCCAATTGTAAAATCTTCTACCTTAATCAAATCGATCAGTTCTGCGTCTTTAGGATACGGTTTTTGAAGAGGAGGATTTGCTACTTTTTTCTGTTGATCTGTTTGAAATCCATCAGGAAAAACTTCAAGATCATCATCAAAGACTCTAAGAAGTCTTCTATACTTAAGAATTAAATCTCTATTCAATGACATAAGATAAAATTAGTGTTTAGTGCATTTAAGTATAATCCATAAAAAAAAGAAAAAAAAGAAAAAAATAGAAAGGAGAGCTATCGTAAAGAAAGAAAGGAGGTAGTAACTTCGCGGGTAATCTAAAATCCTACTACCTTTGCTTTTAATTCCAAAGCTTTATTCCTTTCTTTTATAAGGTCTTTCTTGATTAAATAATCTTGATATATTTTATTTGCAGGACATTTATTTTCATAATGTTGACATTCGAAGATTGTTTCTGCAATCTGATCAATCATTTTGAAAATTTCTTCTTCTTTCTCAAACTCATATTTATGTAATTCAGCAAGATTCTTGAAAGATCTTCTGAAGATACTTTTATATTCTGTTTTCAGTGCCATTTTACTACCACCTCTAAGTTATTTTATAGTCTATATTTATTATATAATGCTCACAACTTGTTAACACAACTTGTGTCATTCATACTAAAAGAAGAATAAGATGAGGGATTAAAGTAAAGAACCTTTATGCAGAATTAGAGTGGTTAAATGTTTAGTTCTCTCTTGCGAGATTTTTTTTTGGAGGAGATGCTGTTCATAAATTTGATGATCAGCTGAATACTCGTTGTCTAGGTTATAATTCAACATGTTTTCTGCAACTTGTGTTAGGAGTTGAAACAAGTTCTCTTCTTCAACAAACTCATACTCATATATTTCTTTTAGAGCTTTGAAACTTCTGATTATCTCATTTTTCTGTTCGACTCTTAATACCATTTTATTTCACCGAGTTTATTTTGTGTTGGAGAGACCATTCTCAGTCTCTGAGAAGACTTTCCCACAAAAATATATAAAGTTTTCTTATTGTGTGAGAATTGCAAGTCAGATGTTCAGAATATCTTCTTTGTTCAACAGAAAACTATTTAAACATCTAAAGGATAAATTTAAATGGTGAAGGAAAAAATGAGCGTACCAGAGCCTCACGACGTAATTACTTACGAGCAAAAAGCTGTCGAAATTGTTAAGGAGAGGGAAAAAGTTGAAATGTTTTATGATCAAGGATACTGGCCTATTCTGGTAATTTTGAGAGAGGGACCTCTTACTGTCAGAGACATGACTGAGAAATCCAATAATCTTATTGAAAAGAAACTTAACCCTGTACTTGATAAAGAACTTAGAGATTATAAAGTAACTAAAGAAGAACTTGAGGAAGAACTCAAGAAAGTTTCCACTTTTTCTCCTGAAGAGAAAAAAATGTTAAAGGAAAAAGAAACTTTTTCTGATTCTGACATTAAAATAATAAAAAATAGGATAAAAGAGTACAGGTTAAGTAAAGAACAAAAATCAGAAAAAACTATCTACAGATATGTTAAAGATTTAACTCAAGCTGGACTTATAGTCCCAGCTGGGCAGAGAGTTATAACAGGAAAAACTGCAACTGAAACTCTTTATTCAAGAAAAGCAAGAATTTTCATTATCAGACAACATCCAGATGATACTTGGCATTGTGATGAATGTAAATCAACACTTTCCAAGGTTAGTAAAATGCTTGCACTATCAATGGGAATTAAAGAACCAAAAGTAGAAAATCTCGCGAAATTGATGTCCAATATTGATATGTATCATGAAGATGAACAGATAAGATTGTTTGAACAATATGATGATGAGATAAAGGAAATGATTAAAGATTGTTCTTTTACAGAAACAAATCGTGTTCTTGAAACCTTCAAAACCATTTATTTGATATTGAAAGTTGATGAATTTAAGGATGAAATAAAGAAATGCTTTGAATAAGCAGTTTTATTCATTCTTTACTGTTTTTTGAGATAAGTTTTAAGATAAGGTTTACTTTATCTCAGTAATATGGGAATCACAGACGTTCTGGATGATGGATTCGTACAGGATGATGTCATAAAAATAATGGATCCTAGAATTATAAAGTCCTTGAGAAAGACAAGTATAAATTCATTCTTAATATTTTGAAAGAAAAGCCAATGACAGCAAGGGAAAGAGTATGAAAATACAATAATAGTATTGAAATTGAGTAGAGAAAAACAATGAATAACAAACTAGATATATCAGAGGAGCTTTGGCAAAAATCTTTTAAGCTTATGCAAAAGAAATGTATTGCTGAACGCACCCCTTACAGATATCTCAAAGTATTAACATCAATAAAATTATTAGCAAAAGTAGGTAGAAGATCAATATAAGGAAGAAGAGCAACTGAAGTACTTTACGCAAGAAGTGCGAAAACTATCCTTGTTGGTCAAGAGTCTATTGAAATGTAAGAAAGAGTTTAGAAAGGCAATATTTTCCTCTTTTTTAGAAAAGTTTTAAGATAGATTTTTCTGTACTCGTTTTATAATGGAATTTAGAGATTTTCTAGATGCTAATTTTAAGAAAGAAGTTATACGAATCATTCGTGACCCTAAACTTATCGAATACTTTGAAGATGAGAATTTCTCTATTATCCTTAACCTGTTAAGACAAAAACCAATGACTGTTAAGGAATTAACTAAAAAATATAACGAGTATGTTACAGAGAAAGGTACCAAAGAGAGATTACCTCAACAGCGTATTATAGAAAATCTTCGCACAGATAAAACAATGTATAGGTACATTAAATCACTAACGAAATCCAAACTTATTGCTCCAGCTGGTCAACGTATGGTAATAGGTAAGACTCAAACAGAGGTACTTTATGACAGAACTGCTAAGATTTTTTATGTAAGTCAAGAGTCTCTGGATTGGTGGTTAGGGGAGGAAGGTGTAAGGACGGTAACTACTGTAGCAGGTATAGTAGGCTTATTACAAAAAAAGACTAATCCTTCAGTTGAGTGCCTTACACAGTTAATTCATCAATTATTGCAAGAAAATGAAGAAGTGTTATTTAATCTATTTACTGAAAAACAAGATGAAGTTACAAAACTTATTTATGCAATAGAAGGTAGAGAAACAGACCGAGCCATCTATATTACGAGCATTCTTCTTGCTATATTAAATAGTGATGAATATAAGAAAGAACTAGAGAAATGTCTCGGGGATTAATAAAATGCTGTTTTTCGCGAGGTAAGTATTTATACTAGTTTTTTCTAGCCTTTTTGATGACAGAAATAGCTTATCATTTACTTTGTGATTGTAAAAAAGCAGTGAATGCCTATTCCTGTCCAGTAGGTTTGCTCAAACCTACTACTAAATTCAATTATGATTATTATCATTGCCCACATTGCAATTTTGATTATATATGTGATCATTCTATAAAGATAGAATTTGAGTATGATGAGAAAGGTCTCCCTGAACAAAATCAGATCGTATGTGGCCGATGTGGTTCACGATTAGAAGCTTACATGTGGCCCAAACCACCAGAAGAGTTAGAAGAAGGAGCATATGGTACAAAGTATGTAAGTATTTACAGACGCAATTACCGATACTCGATATAAGTGAAAACAGAGCTCAAAGAAGAATTTCAACCGATTCATCAATTTATATAAGAATAACTGGATGTACTTTTATCTGATTTTCTTTTGGAAGAGTTAGTGTAACTATATTCTTCCGTTATGTCCTTAAGCGTTCGATTTATAATAGAATTAGGATTAAAGAACTTTAAATCAAAAGTCGCTGAACATTTGGAACATTCACATGTAACAATATCAAAATGGTAACCTTCCTCAATAATAGGCATTTTATGTTTTGAAAAACAACCACTACTTTCTTTACATTCTACACAATACATTTTTCTTATGAAGATTTCAACATCCGCTGATTTTTCTACGGGTATTATAAATTCATACACCATCTATTATCATCTTTGCTGGTTTTCCAACAGACACCCTTATGAAATATTTATCAAAATAGATATAGATATCTTTCCATAGTTGCATCAGACTATCTGTTTTTATTCTGGTTTTTTAATAATTAATTTAACTGATTAACATATACTGTATAATCTTTGTGATACATGTAATAACAGTTTATTTAAGGAAAGCATGTTTTTAGATTCATGTCATATTGTTCTGATTCTAAAAGAATCATTACTAAAGAAAAAAGGTTGATAACTTCTCTAACTTCTTCTTGACTACTACCTGTAAAGATAGCTCTTAAAGAATCACTGTAGTTAGTAACATAGCCCTTTAGTTTTTCTGTAGGAATTGAATAAATATGTATGAGTAATTTTTTAAAATTAGGAGTATCAACAGGTGATTCTCCAGTGTAAAAGGCAAGTAATTGTCTTATAGTGTTCAATAATTCCTTACCGTTTTCTGTATCCCAAAAACCTTCTGACATCATTGTCATAGGGATCATTAAAAGCGCTTTACGTGAGTATAACTGAGTAGCTGCTGTACTACCGCGAATTAATCTTTGACCTGCTTTAATCACCAAGTCTACATCCTGGAGGGATTTAATATAATTGTATATTGTAATTTCTGATTTTGGTTTAGAAACATGTTTGTTGTACTCAAAAGTAATTTCCTTTATTGGCATCGGACCTTTTCGAAGAAGATCTAATAATATTGCAAATTTTGGATCATTATATGCCTTTAATTGTTTCTTATCCTCTACAATCATCAAAGGTTCAGGTTCTTGGATAATATAATCTTCGCGACTCATTAAACCATCAATCCTTATTTGTACGTGAGGGGAAACATTTCCTTAGTTCTTCAGCATATTTTTCTTGAGATAGCACCATTATTAACACATTAAGAACTTCTGTAGTTCTTGAAAGTTGACTAAAACTTAAAGGTGAAACAATTTCATCTATCTGGTCTGAGTACTTAATAAAAAGATTACTAACCTCATTTCTGAAATTAGCAAATATTCTATGAAATAAAGCAATTAGATTTTCTTCAGTTAAACCTTCAGATAAAGTGAAAATAGTTAGAAGTTTTTTAGTTTTTGCTAAAATAGATTTACTTTCATCAGAATCCCAGTATTTTTCAGTCATTACAGAAGAGTAGTAAAGTTTAGCTCTTCGACTATAAAGTACTTCAGTTGCAGTTTTCCCACTTAAGATCCTCTGACCAGCTTTAAGTATCAAATCTTTTTTTACCAAATCCATCAAATAATTATAAATACTAGTCTGTTTTTTAGGAGAATCAGCGATCTTATTATATTCATCAACAAGTTCTTTAATCGTCATTGGACCTTTGTTTAGAGCTTCAAAAATGGGACTATACCTTGAGTCACTGAGTAAACGAAAAGAGTCTTCATCCTCAATGATGAAAATCTGTTGTTGTTCCTCAATAATAAAATCTTTGTAATCCATTAATTCACGTCTAAGCTCAGTGCTCAAATAAATTTCGCCCACACCAATATAAATATTTTTGAAAAGCCGTTTATTTTTATTGAGCAATAATCAACTGTTGTGCGAAAACTTTATATAATTCTTGAGAGATATTCTCAATAGATGAGAATATTAGGATTTGATTCGATGGGAACAAATCAAGAGAACATGAAAAAAAACCCATTTCACATAATCTATGAATTATCAAAGAAGCTAAAAGATATTGATGAACTGACAGACGAGAAATTATTGATAATCTTTGATGAAATGGCAGAGGAGTTTGCAAGCGGAAGTTATGGGTATCAATACTTACCAGACTTTCTTATAGGATATAGTGAAGCGCAACAAGAGAAAAAACCGGTTAAAAAACGAAAAATTTCAGGAAGCATAGTTCTGGACGGAAACTATTGCTTCCTTTCACGATAAAAAGAAGTTAAGAAGCATGCTGATTTGAAGCTCACCTTTTCAAACTTCTTCTTTCTTCTTTTTAACAACCACATTTCTGTAGTTCTTCCTTAAAATTATCACTATTCATAATCAAAATTACTTTTCCTAATAAATCAAAAATCTTATCTACATCCTTGAAAGAATAACCTGATATAAGATCATTAATTGTATCATCATTCTTCTCAAAAAACGCAGCTAGTTCATTATTAGTAGTATTAGCAGTCTTACTCATTAGTTTTGCAAGATTTTCAGAGTTTATGTTCTTACAAGTATATAATGTAAGCAACTCTTTTAAAGTCTCAATCATTTTTTGATTATCCGTATCTGGTTTGTAACCTTGATCATCAGTCCAATAATCTTCTTTAAGTGCTAGATTCCAAAAAATCTTAGCTGTGCGACCGTAGAGAGTCTCAGTCGCAGATTGACCAGTAGTTATTATTTTACCTACTTCAGCTACTAGATTATATTTAGCAAGTTCCTTGAGATATCTATAAATTGTCATTTCAGATTTCGGTTCAGAAGCAAGCTCATTATATTTTTCAACAAGTTCTTTAATAGTCATTGGACCTTCTCGTAGAATTATTATAATTGGTTCATAATTCTTATCAAATAATTTCTCTACTGTTTCCTCATCTCTGATAACCATTACACCCAGTTGTTCTCTAGTTATTACTCTCTGTTGCTTTGAACTCATTTTATTCACTTTTTCTATTCACATAAAGTATGTTTTACATATTAATAAGCGTTTTTATACGAGAAGATATTGCAATTTTCATTTGATGATGGCAACATTTTCTTATAACGAAAGGTTTATTAACATTAAATGAAATACTATTCTTAAGCAATAAGAATGGTGAAACAAAAATGGCAACAGCAACAGTATCAAAAACAATAGAAATCTCAGATTTAAAATGTTGTAAGGAAGAATCAATATATGAACGCCTTCAGAGATTAACTGTAAGCGCAAATAATCATTATAAAGTAGAAACCAACAGTATTTCAACTCAAACACCTCAACTGAAATCAGTTGATACACTATTTAAAATTCACAAAGATAAAGCAATTAGAACAGCTCTACTCCACAGAGGATCCCTTAACTATTAGATTTTTCCTCTTTTTTCCTCTTTATTTTATTTATGAAAGGCTTAGAATTTTAGTCTTAGAATGCAAATAAGTTGTTGATTTATTCAAGAAACAATTTCCACTCTACTTTAAATTTCGTTTTTTCAAAATTCAGAAGCACATCACTTTTAAAGAGATAACAATTGCTTTGGATTAATGAATTGGAAGAGATTTGTTCGCAAATATTCCGTTAGATTCGGAATGTATGTTTTAATTACTGCGGTTCTAATGACTGCAAGTGTTCTAATATATAATAGCAAATTAACACCATATATTTATTCAAATGACAGTTGGGACCAGATTGAGCCATTTGTTCCTACTACAAACATATCCTATAATATTCTTTTTGACCAACACTCCCACACCTATTATAGTGATGGTATTTTAAGTGTTGAACAAAACATCAGATGGCACATTGCCATGGGATTTAATGCTGGTGCGATTACAGATCATAACAACTTGAAAAGTTCAGAGGAGATTGCGGAGTTAACTCCAAAATATCAAGATCAGATTTCAATTATTCAAGGTATGGAATGAACCACACAGAGAATTCACTTGAATTTCTTAGGTATCTCTACCTGGGATTTACCTATACCGTAATCAGCTGTAGTATGAAATCTTGATCAATCTTGCCAACAAGAAATTTTGGGATAATTTTTGAAAGGAAAATTGAGCAACGACAAAAAAGAGTAAAAAATGAAAAGAATGATAACAAAATTAGTCGATAAAAAGAAATGCTTCTTTCCCTTCTTTTCCCACAATTTCAAAACCATTCTTCAGATACAGGATTTTTGCAATATCATTGTTAGAGGTAACAGCTAACGAAACTGTTTCACATTTATCTTCTTCGTAATATTTGATAATAGTATTTCTAAAAAGTACTTTACCTAAACCCAATCCTCTGTAATCTGGATGAACAACTAGGTCAACAATTACACCTTTTCTATCTATAGGTGCCATATTAAGAATGTACCCAACAAGTTCTCCTTTTGAATTTTCAACAAGCATAGAGGTTTTATTGCTCAATCTTCCGTAATATCCTGAAATTAGTTTCATCATAAGAGAGATATTGTAACTGGAAAAATGTTTAGACAACAGAACCACATTATCAGTGAAATCTACTTTAGAATAGACTACATTCATAAGACGAGCTATTTTATCTGTTGAAACCTCGTAAAGTGCTTTTAATTTGAACACTTGAGATCTTCTCCCTTTTTTCAATTTGAAAGATCTGTTAAAATCTAAAGAGTCGTATTTCTCTTTTAATAAGTGGGTTTTTCCTAAATCATACCATTTCTGGACATAATGTTCTTTAGTAAGGAGTAGACTCATCCTTTTGTGAACCATAACTTCGTCAGGAAGTTTATCTATGTCTATATTAATAAAACTCATATCACTCATATTAAAAGCGTAAATTGCTTCTATAAATTCCATTTTGCAGAAATTTATTAACTTATAAAAAACATTCAGCTCCTGAAGGTCAATATCTGGTAAAAATGCAATATGAATTAACTCGAGTATATTAGGCGCGACTTCATCTTTTACTCCAACAATTGTACCTAAAATCTTATCATCCTCATTTTCATCGATGAATTTCAGCAGATACATAACAGGAATATTAACAAATCGATCGTTAATTTCCTCTGGGGTCGTGTCAAATAAATCTCCGAGAAAATTAGCAATATTTTCAAAGTTTTCTTCAATTACCCACTTCATCACTATCAACTTTTCATATTAGAGTTATAACATTTTCCGTAATTTCTTTGAAAACTAGCTCTCTCCTACCTTATTTATCAGAAGTTTAAACCATTTAGGCATAATATAACCTAAATATCCTAAAATTATACCTATTAAAGCAAATACCCAACCTAAATAATAAAATGGAGTGTAACCTTTTGAAAAAGCACTTACATTAGAGATAAGAACTGTATCGCCTGCAAAAGAAAGGAATAATAAGGGAATAAAAATGCCATAGAGACCGATCAAAATGAAACCAACTTTATGAAAATGCTCAGTACTTAATCTTGATTCCCTAAATGAAAATACAGAAATTAAACCATAGGAAATTAAAGATAGCAAAGATAAAGATATCACTATTAACTGAACTGATTTTTGTCGAATTAATCCAAAGCTCTGATCAATATAGATCCAGGTATAGATTTGAGGGAGAAGAAGACCAATTATAGTGCCATTTACCAAAACAAAAGAGAATGTAAAATCAATTCCTTTATTAAAATAGATGCTATCCACAAAAATTACAGCAAAGCAATTTGATATTGCTATAAAGATATAACTAAGAAGAGTGGTTAAATCAGTAATACTCAAATCTAGATAGTCTATGGGAGAAAAATACCCGACCCATCGTCCAATCGCAGTCGTCATACTAGCAAGAGTGAAACTAAGGAAAGTCAAACCGAGATAAAGGCCAGGTTTTTTCTTTCGTTCGAAATATTTCTTGAATACAAATAGTGTCAGAAAAACAAGAATACTAGCAACTAAAGTTTCAAGTATAATTGCACCCATTGGTATTTTATTAGACCACCACTCCATTAAATCACCAGAAGGCATCAGAAATTATTTTGGTTGCTTTTCTCTGAGCTATCTCTTTATCTCCATTTTGCATCATAAGCTCTATGGAATCCTCTATCTCTTTGATTTCTTTACTACTTAGAAGATTATAATCTGATATCTCAGGATATTTTGTGCTGATATCTTTGAGAATTTTTGCAGTAATTTCATGCATAATATTTCGTTCAACTTCTTTTGTAGCTCTTCTGAGTAATGCTACAGCAAAATTATCTGTTAATTCAATAAAAACTTCAAATTTCTTTGTATCAACAAATTTTGGAACTCCTACATCGATTTCTTCCATAGCAGATTGAATAGCTGTCATTATTCCGCTAAAGAGCGCTTTATCAGTAAAACTACTATGTTCATCTCCTTTATCAACAACAACTATTGGTAATCCAGTTCTAGAAATGACATAGACAGCTTGAATCATTGATACCTAAAAAACATGCTCAAATTTAAATGTGACGCATATCTATTTAAAGAAATCATGTTTAGAGATTATAACCTTTATATAAAGCTCGAAAAACCTCTTCTTTTGATCCACCATGTTTGTTGATTATATCGATTATAATAGCAGCAATGAGTTGAATCTCTTCTGCAGTAAAATCACGTTCATCTAATTCTTCTTGTAATTTACGTAAAGCTGTAAACTTGTTTGCACCAAAATCAATTCTTCCTTCATATCTATCTTTAATTTCATCCATAAGATAACTCATTGTAACCCTCTTAAAAGATATAATCGATATTTATAAATTTTCAGTAATGAATTCCTCTTTTTTGTGATAGTTTAAAATCGAAGAAAAACAATTTCTCAGTTAGGTTTGGAATTAATAGAATTATTATAATATATAATCAGAAAACATTAAGATGTTGTTCATAAAACCTTACTCTTACCTATTTTAGTTTGGTGACTTATGTGCTATTAAAATTAAAAAAAAGGAAACAAATCTCCTTCTTTGCTGTTGGTATTTTCATTCTGCTCATATTCTCAGCTAGTCCTATAGCTGGAGATGATGGGGATGACGGGGATAGTTCTAAAAACATAGGATATATTGCTATAAGTCTTTTTGTTTTAGGCATGATCAATGTTGTTTTCTTATATGCGTATAGGATAACTAGAAGATTTCTTAGTGAAGAAGGTCTTGCTGGAAAAACTCGGGATTTCACCAGAGAAGCTTATATTGTAACAAGAAAACCACTAAATTGGGTACATTATTTATTAACATTTTCTGCAACTACAATAATCATTCTTCATGGGTTTAGATTGATGAATAAAGAAGAGGAAGTAGGCATATTTGGTTGGATTGCTACGGCAATATTCCTTTTTTACATTTTAACTGGGATTATCATTAAACTCAGAATTAAACCTTTCTGGAATCATAAAAACATAAGATATCTATTAAATTTTCTTCATAGAAACCTAATTATCTTCATTATAGTAATTTTTATTCATATAGTTCATATTCTTGCTTCAGACGAGTAAAAACACATTTTTCTCAAAGATTTAATTAATTAAACAAAACGCTTATCTAATGTAAAATTTATAAGCTTGAAATTATTTACCTAAGACATGTCAGAATCGACATCAACAACAACAACAACAACAACTAAAAAGACTCCGGCAAAAAAAGCAACAACAGCTCCACCTTCACCATCGAAGGATAAATGGAGATTTGCTGGATATTGGAATGCTTTAATAGGTGCCTTTATACTAATAGTACAAGGATTTTTACTATTTTTCAATGGTCTTGCTGGAGGGATAGGATTCCTAGCAGGCTCAAACATCTTTGTTACTTTTGGTTCTAATTGGGGAATATGGCTTGCAGCAGCTCTTCAAATGGCTCTCGGTATTTTTATATTAATATTGATTTGGGCAACAATTCAAAAATTACTAAATATTGGAGTCTTAGTAAAAGATACCATGTGGTTAGGGATTATTCTCTTACTAATTGGTATAATAACCTTAGGTCTTGGAGGAGCTCTTGTATTAGTTGGAGGTATATTTTACCTCTTAAGCATACCAAAGTAATTCCTTTTCTTTTTTCTTTTTTCTTTTTTTTTTCTTTTTGAATGGTGTTTAACAATTTCTCATTCTTTTACACTTTGTTTTTTTAACGCATAAGATTTAAATAACAGATTCAGCTTAAAAGATGAATAAGTAATCAATTTACGAAGGCGATTTAAAAATGAGAAATAAACATATATTAATGATTACTCTTTCTCTGCTTCTTCTTGTACAACCATTTATCTCAAAAGATGTTACTTTAGCGCAAGTTATGCGTTTTGAAAATACCACTGCTATTGCTTCTTCAGAAATAACTGCAGTTAAACAAGATATTGGCTTAAGTGGAGAAGAATACATTAAGACGAATTTTGTACATAATCCTGGTTTTGAGTATACTGATACATATGGGGGACCAGGAGATAGTAATTATTATAATTCCCCTATACAATATTCTGATGAAGTTTATACAGCTAATACACATTCTGGGACTTACGCTTGTAGAATCTTTGGTCAAGGAAATGCACAGCAAATGTCTTACGCTTACGCTTATAGAAGTGTAGAATATGTTCCATACGCTTACCTTTCAGAAGGAATCGAATTGAACTTCTGGTATTTTCTTGTCGCTAATCCTGATATTGCTTCTGGTGGAAGGATATATC
>CAZJUB010000011.1:0-3447 GCA_964549075.1 uncultured archaeon
GAAACACAGTCAATTGAAATCCTTTTGGATACTATAATGGTGCTGGAGAGATAATTTTATCTGGAGATAGCTATGGACAGCTAATTCTAGTATTTTGTTCAGGAACAATTGTGAAAGATTATTCAATTTCTGATACAAGTATAGCTTTAACAATTGTAGGTGGAGAAAGTGTAATTATAGACAATTGCGATTTAAGCAACAATAATTATGGAAGTATCCGTTTTGATAGCACGATGAATCTAACTATTCAGAATACAAAATGTAACAATAATGCAGCATATGGTGGACTGTATAGTTTTGGTGCAATTAATACTACTATCTATAATGTTACAGCAAGCAATAGTGATTTTGGTATTTATCTCTCTGGAGCGATGAACTTCAATATTACACATAGTACAGTAAACTTGAACAATTGGTATAATAGCCGATTTCAAAGTTGCGCTGCAGGAAACTTAGAATATAACGCATTTACCAATAGTGCCGATGTAGGAATGCTTCTCTATAATTGTGATTATACCAATATTTCTTATAACTTGTTTGAGGATAATAGTGGATTTGCGATTTACAGCACAGCTGATACTATGGGTAATTGGATACACCATAACGCGTTTATTAATAACAATCCTGGTGGAATTTCACAAGCAGGTGAAGAATCTACTCAGAATGTATGGTACGACCCTTGGACTATGGAAGGGAACTATTGGGATGACTATTCTGGAAGCGGTAATTATACATTAGCTGGTGCAGCTAAAGTTAATGATACCTATCCCTTAGGAGAAATTCCTCCTGGTGTTCCTGAATTCAGTAATCTAACCTATTTAATACTCATAATTCCAGTTGTTACTGTTAGCTCATTAATTGTAAGACGAAGAAAGAGATAGCCTCTTTCTTCTTCTATTTTCTATTTTTATCGTATAATCACAATTTACATAAGTAAGTGATTTTCTTTACTCGTGGAGACATTCTGATGGATGTTGATTACGTACGAAATAACATGGATCCTTTCTTTCAGACTATTAAGAGAAAATATAACGGTCCAGTTTTCGATGCTCACACTCATCTTGGCAAAGCTGAAGATGTTGCTACTATGGTTGAATATGAAAGAAAGTTCAATACCGAGAAAATATTTGGAATTGTTAGAGATGTAAAAAGCAGAGATGAGTTAGAGGACACTTTTCCTAATTTATTTGTATTCTCTATTTTCCTCTCCATTAGAGAAGCATTACAAGGTGATATCGAAACTTCGATGAATTTTCTTGAAGATGCATATAAGAACGATTTCAAGATTGGTAAGCTTTGGTTTGCGCCTAGATGGGCTAATTATTTTACCAGAGACAATATAAATGTCAAATTTCGTGCACAAGATGTTCACCTCAATGACCCTAAACTAGAACCTATATTCAAAAGATTAAATGAATTGCATTTCACATTGCTTCTACACGTTAGCGATCCAGATCTTCTATATTCAAAAAATTACCAACCAGAGAGCAAATATGGTATTAAAAAAGATCATCTTAATGCTCTCAAAAACATCTTAGAATGGTATCCCAACATTACAATTGTTGGTGCTCACATGGCTAGTCAGCCAGAAAATCTTGAACAACTTGATTTATGGTTAGATAGTTATCCACAACTTTACATTGATACAGGTTCTGCTAAATGGATGGTCAGAGAATTAGGCTCTAAAATCGATGAAACTTTGGACTTCTTTGATAAACACCAAAATAGGATATTATTCGGTACTGACTTTGTAGCTGGGAGAGGAGACAGAGAACCAATTCCAGGATATTATATTAATCGCTTTCTCAGTTTTCAAGCTCTCTTTGAAACTGATGTCAGAGGTTTACCTTTTCCTATTCCTGATCCAGAAAATGATAATAACACTAAAATCAATGGTTTGGATTTATCTGAAAATATCTTAAAAAAATTATACTGGGAGAATGCGAATAAAACATATAAAAGATAATTAGAGCTTAAAAACTTATTAATGAGTGACATTTCCAAACTTATCTCGGCAGGAACTATCTTGCATCTGTTCTCATTTCTGCTTCGGTTACCCTAGACAGTCAAACAGATAGGATGACTCACGGCATCCACTGTCCCGGAGGTGAAAATCAGCGGGAATACTTTTCGTCCGATGTTGCCTGCAGCATTGCAGTCAGCGTTAATTAACATTCCATTTTTACTTTTGAACATACCTCGCTTTTGTCTCCGTCCTAGATACCGAGTATGTTTACAAATAGGTTCATTATCTAGGAATGAGCACTTAGAAGTGTATTCTTCTTCAATAGCGATAAACTCAATGCCAAGTTCTTCAGCTTTATACTTAAGTTTACGCAATAATGTTAAGAATGGTATGCTAATAAAATTTTGATTGTTCCTCCTTCCCATTTTACTCTTCTGCTTCCATTTCTTGTTATAGCCAATAACGATTGTATCAATCTGATATTCTAAACACTTATTGATAACAAGGCTGGAAGCTTTATGAAGATAATTTTCCACTTGTTGATAACGTTTATCTATGATTTTCATTATTCTCTGTCCATACTCTTCTAAACCTTGCAAATTGTAGATAGACTGCAAGCGAGATCGTTCCTTGTTGTACCATTGGTTGATGGATTTCAGTTTCCTCCCTTTAACAAGGAAAGGGGAAAGAACATTACTTACGCAAGTTAAAAGATTATTCACGCCCATATCTATAGAGAGAATGTTAGTTGTTTGAGAAGAATGGGAAGAGTTTCTTGTTTCTAGCTCTTTTTCATATATTATCTCTAATATGAAACATGTTCCTCTAGGGAGCAAACGAGCATGGTTAACTTTTGTTCCTTCAGCAAACCTGGTTTTGATTTTCAATCCAACTTTCTTAGGAAAATAGAGCCATCCTTCATTTTTTAGCTTTACCTGATTAGCTGTGAAGTAAATAGTATGAAAACCTTGTTTATTTTTGTATTTAGGAGTATGAGGTTGAGAAAGGAACACTTTTGGATTCTTTTGGTACTCTTTCTTTGCACGAAAATACGATTTCCAATTTTTTACTAAAAATTTTATTGTTTGTTGAGCTGAATGAGGAATAAATTCAGTGTAACAAGGATGATAACGTACTATATTCACTAGCTCATATTCAGAGGTCATGTAATTGTTATAATTCAGCTGTTTTTTAATGATATAATTTACATAATTGTACAGATTTTTACTCTGTCTTGCCAACTGCATTAGTGTGAAACTTGGTCGCACTTTAATCCGTTCAGTACGCAAGACAGTAGTCATTGTTTTTTTACATTCTTTTCTCTATATAAACTCCACAACTAGTCTTTAAATACTATTTAATCATAATAATATTATGTCTTTCATGCGTGCGGTTTTCCTTGCAGCTATTATACCTAAAACAGGTCCGGAAATAATTAGTCTTTATCCTGAAGGATTCTTATCAGAAGATGATTTTGAAGA
>CAZJUB010000011.1:3547-64893 GCA_964549075.1 uncultured archaeon
CTGAATCATTTACTCTTACAACATTAAAGAAAATTTTACCAGAATTTCTAAAACTTAAGGAAGAAAAAGAGATAGTAGTTAAATTAGATGATGAAATTTCTTGTAAACTTATTTTGGATAAATCAGACTAATTCTGCAGCTTGTTCAACATATTCTAAAGATTGATGTCTGAAATACATATCATAAAGTTGCCAATATTTACCTTTCTTATCCATCAATTGCTGATGACTTCCTTCCTCAACAATATTAGCATTATCAATAACAATAATTCTATCAGCATTCTCGACTGTAGTCAAACGATGAGCGATAATTATTGCAGTTCTTCCTCTAAGAAGTACTTTTAACGCTTCTTGAATCAATGATTCTGTATAAGCATCAATTGCAGCAGTTGCTTCGTCAAGTATCAATATTTTCGGATCTGATAATAATGCTCGTGCAAAAGCTACAAGCTGTTTTTGTCCAGCTGACAGTTTGGTTCCTTTTTCCCCAACTTCAGTATCTAGACCTTTGGGAAGACTTTGTATAAATTCCCAAGCATATACTGCTTTAGCTGCTTTCTCAACCTCTTCTCTGGTTGCGGCAAGTTTTCCATAACGAATGTTCTCTTCAATCGAACCGCTGAAAAGGATGTTATCTTGTAAAACAATACCTATCTGATTACGATAATCTTGCATAACATATTTACGAATATCTACTCCATCAACTATTATTGCTCCTCCTTCAACATCATAAAAACGAGTTAATAAAGATACTAAAGTACTCTTACCTGCCCCTGTTCTTCCAACAATCGCTACTGTTTGTCCTGCAGGAATCGAAAGAGTGAAGTCTTTATATAGCGGTTCTGAAGGATTGTAAAAGAAAGTCATATTTTCGAAGTTAATCTTTCCTTTCAACTCTGGAACAGCAACGGGATTAGGGTCTTCAACTACAGTAGGTTCACTATCCATTAAACTGAATATTCTTTCAACAGCTGCTAAACCAGCTTCAAATTGGTTAAAGAATCTTGTAATTTCTAATAAAGGCATAAAGAATCTATTGAGCATCAAAACAAAGAAGTAGAGTGTTGCTACATCAATGGCTCCTATAGTGAAAGCCATGTGACCTCCGTAATAGAGAACTAGGAAAGTTCCTATACCAAATAAAGTTTCTATAACAGGAAAGAAGATACTCATCCCCCAAGCTCTAACATATGCAGCTCTATAGTTACGTAAATTGATACTTTTAAATCTGTTAAATGCTTCTTTTTCCTGATTGAAACTTTTTGTCACCTCAATACCAGAAATTGATTCAGCAACATTAGCATTTAGAATAGCTATAGTCTTTCGCCAGTTTTTAGATGTTCTTCTTGAAAATAATCTTATACCAATTCCGAGTCCAAAGAGAACAGGTACAACAGCTAAAGTAATTAGAGCTAGTTTAAGATTTGTAAGAAACAAGATAACCAGGACAACAATCATAACAAGTATGTTAATCATAAATGATGTTGTTATCTGAACCATTTGTGAGATAGTATCAGAATCACTTGTTACTCTACTGACTAATTTTCCGCTTTTATTTTCATCATAGAATTTCATGTCGTTTTTCAAAAGAGTTTCAAAACTATCTTTACGTACTCTTCTAAGCATTTCCCCCATTAAAATTGAGGTTTTGTATAATGCTCTATATTGAGCAAACCAGAAAACTGCATACAAGAAAATTATAGCAACAGATTCAACATAAAACACAGTATCAAAATTACCATTTTGTACGCCTTCTATAACAAAACGAATGAAAAACGGTATCCCTATTGATGCTCCAGTTTGAAGAATCATCCATATTAAGACACTTAAGAACGTTTTCTTGTCATGAATAGCAATGTAACCGAATAACCGCTTGAAAAGATGAAGATCACCATATTTTCTATCATATTTGTCGTCTGGTAGTTCTTGAATAAATCCCATCTTTTCACTCTCCAACTTGAAATTCTGTTAACAGTTTTTCAGGCATCATTTTCCTTATTTCTGAAAATCGGGCAAATACTCTCCAATAATCCACTGATTCTTTGAGAAGTTCTTCATGATTTCCTATTGCTTTTATTTCTCCTTGTTTCATAACGATAATAATATCTGAATGTCGAATTGTAGATAACCTGTGAGTTATGATAAAACTGGTTCTATCCTTTAATACTCTATTAATAGCTGTATTGATTTTGTCCTCAGTTTCTGAATCTACAGCTGAGCTAGCATCATCGAAAACTAGTATCTTTGGATTAGCTAATAACATACGTGCGATCGCAATTCGTTGCTTTTGTCCTCCACTGAGTGTGGTTCCTCTCTCCCCAACAATTGTATCGTAACCTTTGTCAAATTTAAGTATGAATTCCTCTGCTTGAGCCATTCTTGCTGCAGTTTGAATTTCCTCTTCCGTGGCATCTGTCTTACCATATGAGATATTTTCTCTTATTGTTGCTGAGAACAGAATAATATCTTGTTCTATAACACCTATATTTCTTCTAATAGTATCTAATGACAGTTCTCTAACGTCTATCCCATCTATTTTCACACTTCCAGAATCTACGTCATATAATCGCGTAAGTAGCTTCATTATAGTCGTTTTCCCGCATCCTGCTGGTCCAACCACTGCTACTCTTCTCCCTGCAGGTACATTAAATGAAATATTCTTGATTACCTTAACATTATTATCATAAGAAAATGTTACATTAGAGAAACTCACTTCTCCATTGATAGTTTCTAACTTAATAGGATTTTGAGGAGCTGGAATAATAGTTTCCTTTGTAAGAATCTTGACAATTCTACCAGCACCAGCGAATCCCATCTGAATTAACACAAGCATCCATGACATTACCCAGACTGGAAAGAAAAGATTACCAGCTAGCAAAGAATAGGTTATTAACTCACCTATCCCAAAACCATTTACTGCTACACCACCTAATTGTAATGTACTAAAACTCCATGTTATTTGTGTAACAGGATTTCCTATCCCCCAACTAATCAATAAACTACCCCAGAGAACAGAAAGGCCAACACCTAAACCAACAAATAAAGCCGGGAAGTACCTGGATCTTAACTTACCTCTAGTGATTATCTGTTCAGTTAATTGATCATTTTTTTCTCTAAATGAAACTCGTTCAAAAGGTTCTCTAGCAAAAATTTTGATGACGCTAATTCCCAATAATTTCTCCTGTAAATATGCAGATAGATTAGAATAAGATTCTTGAATTTCCATCGAAACTGGACCCACAGACCTATAATAGCTTCGTGCAAAGAAGAAGACAGGGATAGCAATTATAACTGGGATAATAATTAACACTGGCATTCCATACCAATATGGAGTAATGTAAAACATGGTACCTATTGCGAACAAAACTCCAAATATTGCTGAATATGCTAAATTGATTACTGGATTTACAAAGAAGTTTACCATCCTTGTATCGAATGTTGCTCTTGCCATTACATCGCCTGCTTTTACCTCATCATGAAAAGTCATAGATTTGGAAAGCATTGATGCGTAGTATTCATCTCTGACATCCTTTTCAACTTTTTGAGATGTAATTTCAATTATTAATCCTGATGAAAAACTTGCTAATCCACTTACTATTGTTAAAATTAACAGAATAAACGCAAGATTAGTAATCTTAGCCCAAGTACCTGAAGGAGAAAGAATTTCATCTATTAACTTTCCAAGAATTACTGGAGTAATTGCACCAATACCTGCGCTAATAGTTGCAAATAATAAGAAAAGAGCTATCATCCCTTTATGAGCGAGAATATGACTAAGAACCCATTTGAATTGGCTCTTTTTGTTATATTTTTCCATAACAAAATCATGAAATTCTCCTGTGATATTATTGGAAGAACTATAAGTCATCTATTTTCCGCTCACTATTAGTTATTTGCTTTGCTTATATAAAGAACCAGATTCATCAATCTTCGAATACCAAGTTCGTTTCAATTTTTTTCTTATCGATTATTAAGGTTTTTATCTGTATTATTAAAAGAGATAAAGAACTAGAGAACCAATTCAATTTCATCAATCTGACCAATCATTTGAAGCATTGGGACACCAGTACCCATTAAGATAAGAGGAGCTTGATCTGATGATAAAAACACTCCATTTTTCTTAGCAGCTAACATGTAACTATCATTCAATGACACATTAATGGAATCGAGAATTAAACTATCATTATTACTATTTGTTAGAATGATAGAATAACCATTCAACGCTGCTGTCTCATTGAAAGTATAAGGATCATCATCATCAAAAAGTGCCAGTATCCTCCAGAGAGCTAGACCTTCATAAGTATTTAATCTATCACCTTCAATTATTTGATAAATTAAGAGATTAGAAGAATCATCCATATACATGAAAGCTTCAAAAACATCCTTATCTATACTATCATTTATTGCACCAAAGAGATTAACACTCCATGAAGCTGAGTTAACTATTTGTAGGATTTTTACATCTTTCACCCACATCGAACTATCAGACAAATATCCTTCCCCTTCATCTGCTAAACATGCAATTCTTAAGACACCATCTGAAGATGGAAGACTTTGCCCATCCATTTCATATGCAACAATTATCCTGAAATTTCTAACACCAAGATATTCCCCAGTAGAATTATCATAAGCAGAAGATTGACCATTAAGCATCTCTTTTGTAAAAGATATTTGGTAGAGATCTCCAGCTATAACTTCCAGCTCTTGACCAGAGGTTAGACCTCCAGCTTCAGCAATTAAATCTTCCAGCAATATACCTCTAAAGAGATTTGGACCTACTAAAGTACCAGTTGATTTTCTGTAACCAGCATAACCAACAGCACTTTTCATAGACTCTAAATCATTCAACGTATAATTTACAGTAAAATCGTTTCCTTGAATTGTAAGAACAACTTCTTCAGGTTCTTCATTTGGAGTATAAAAAACACCAAAATATATTCCCAAACTTATTCCGGAAACATTGATTACTATAAGTAAGCTCATCAGGATTTTGGTTCTTAACATAGCTGTCTTTACTTACAAAGAAATTGTTTTAAGTTTTCTTAAAAAACTAAACTTGATACATGTTTTTTGCAAAAGATTGAAGAAATGGATTATCTTTTTTGTTTCAGAAGGAGAACAACAACATAGGGTAAACGATATGGTTTCAAAATATCTGAAGGTAACGTTAGTTACAATCCTAATTCTTGGACTAACAATTCCAGCCATTTTTTTCAGCGTCAACCGAAAAGACAATAAAACTGTAATCGAATTTTGGTACACCTATGAAGGCAGAGATGTTGTTGCTGAAGCAGTTGCAAATTATGAAGCTCTTCATCCTTCAGTTACGATTAACTTTGTAGAACAGCCTGATTCCAGTTGGATTGATAAATTTATCAATGTAGCACAAACTGGAAATGCACCTGATATTTTTCTTGCAAAAGGGTCTTGGTTTGGAGAACTTGCAAAATTAGGTTATATCCAACCTTTAACTGACTTTCTTACTCCAACAGATGAAGCTAGTTATCTTCCTGCTGGAATTAATGGTTTAAGTTATCAAAATGAGTTATGGGGATTACCTTTTTGGTTTGATTCCATTCTACTTCTGTACAACAAGAATTTATTTGATGCAAAGTCCCATTCATATCCTAATGAAAATTGGACTGATGTAGAATTATTAGAAACTGCATTGAATTTAACTAATAGACCTGAAGACATATACGGACTTGCATGGGCAACCATTTCTCCTTATATGTGGCCAGCTTTTCAATACGGTTTTGATCATGGTCCTCTATATCAAGGAGGTGATATTGTGGTCAATGACACAGCTTCAGTTAACTCTCTTGAATATATTTACGACTTAAAATATGTACATAGATGTGTTAAATACGATGATAGTAGTAGTTCTGCAACTCAAGCATTTATCACAAATAAAGCTGCTATGATAATCTATGGAGGGTGGTATATTCCAACTTTAAATGACCTTGAATTCAATTATGGAGTAGAAATTTTACCTAAAATATCAGCTACTAATCAGAGAATAACTCCAATGGTTGAAGTCAAAGGGTTTGGAATGTCAAAAGACACCAAGAATTCTGATGTTTGTTATGATATTATCAAGTATCTTACTTCAGCATCTGTTCAAGAAAACATGCTAACTGAGGAGTTTAAGGTACCAACATTAAACGAGTTAGTATCTTCTTCTTTAGTTCAAGATGAACCACTGATTCTAAAGCAAATTGAGCAAATTGCATATAGTCAATATTATCCTTTAGATCCATATTATATTGTTTACTCGGATTTTATGAGAGCAGCTTTAACGTTTATACTTCTTGATCATCAAGATATTCAATCAACTTTAGATGACACACAACAGAATATTGAGGCAAATAAGGATGTCTAAAAATAGTATAAACATTAAAAAATTAAAAAAACAGACATTAATTTTCTTTGCTTTAGTTAGTATTGTAGTTGTAGCATCAATTGGTTGCACTAGATATAATGTAAGTGCACAAACAGGAGAGCCAAGTATCACTGAAATTGGAGACCGTTATGTAGTTGTTAATTGGACATTGCCAACTTCATTGATGTATAATAGTTTTAGAATTGATTATTATGATGAAGCTTTAAATCAAAGTTTTACTTGGTCTATGATTCTCTTAAATGATACTCAGAGTACTACTCTTGAATATTTCACACAAGTAAATTATACAATTGATCAAGAAGTCTTTCTCTCTCAAAAACTTCTTACTATGAATTTCACAGCTTTTCTCATAGAGGATAATGCAGAAACTGTACAGGCTAAAATTACAGGATTAAAACCTGAAAGCCACTATATAATTTCTATTTATTTAGTAAATACATCTTTAGTAATTTTGGAAAACAATTATGTAGTTATCACGGATTCTTCAGCTTTATTTTGGGAATCTGACCAATTTGAAACTCTTTTATCTTTAGAAGATAGTCTAAAATACTCAAAACTTGCTACATCACTTACTTTACTAGTAATTATAATATTGTTCATTGCAATTTTCTTCTTCATAGCAAAACGTGATGTTCCATTCAATAAAATTGCATATGTATTTATTTTTCCAGCACTTCTTGCACTTGTTTTATTGGAAGTCTATCCAATACTTTACGGTATTTTCTTATCTTTCACAGATTATCATCTGAAGAGAGGTGAAATTCCAGTATTATCAGGTTTCAATAATTATGCTCATATTGCTGAAAATCCTCAACTACCAATCACTTTAACTACAACGTTAGTATGGAGTACTTTGATTATTATTGCAAAGATTGTGCTTGGATTTTTATTAGCTTATGTTATTCAGTATAAGGTTAAAAAGAAGAAACTATGGTATTTGATGTTATATATACCATGGGCAATACCTTCATACATTAAAATTCTTTCTTGGCGAACTTTCATCCATGGAAATGGCGGAAATTCATTGTTCAACACTTTGTTTGGAACCAATGTTAATCTTCTAACCCAGCCTTACGTAACATTATTTCTCGCTTGTTTTGTTGAGGTCTGGGATTCAATCCCTCTTATAACAACGTTATTTTTAGGAGGATTAAGCAGCATTCCAAAAGAATTGAATGACATCGCAGATATAGATCAAATTTCAGAGAGAACAAAAATAAGAAGAGTAATTTTACCTTTAATTAAACCCATCATACTTCCAGCTATCATTTTAGAAATTATCAAAACATTTGGAAGCTTTAATGTTGCATTTTTATTGACAAAAGGTTATCCATTGTTATCTTATGGTACGAGTGAGGTGGGAGTAATCGGAGCAACAGATTTATTCAGTACTTTCACATTTTATATGTTCTATGAAAAACGAGATATTGGCATAGCAGCTGCATACTCAACAATTATGAGTATTTTGACGTTATTTTTTGTTCTAGTATGGCTAAAAATGTCCAAAGGAACTCAGAGTTCTTTTAAACCGGAGAAAAAAACTGATATGTCTAAGAGTGGTCATACAATCATAGCATTATTATTTATTCAAGCAATTTTTTATATCGTTTCTGGAATTTTTGGTTTCAGATATTTTGGGATTTTTTGGAATCCTTATCTAAATTATCTCCTAGCTGGTTTGTTTTTGTTGTCTGGCATTCTAAGCTTAGTAAGAAAAAGAGCTGTGTTAAAAACGACCAAATATCTTCTGATTTTAGATTTAATATTATCTCTAATTCAATTTGCATTCTATCAAATGTGGTATGCCTTCAATTGGAACATCTTCATCGTCATTACTCAATTGTATTTGTTAACAAATATTCAATGGACTAAACTTCCACAAATCTTTCCAAATATATTAGAAAAAATCAAGATGAACTATCAAACTTCTGTTAACAAATTTAAAGAAGCGTTGTATTGGATTGATAATCACCTAATACAATTATCTCCAACTCATAGTATAATTGCATTGCAAACAATTTTTGTTTTTCTTTCAGCTTTCATAATAAAAACACATTCGTGGTTAGCATGGTCAATTTTTGGAACATATGTTATTGTCTTAATTTTTAGCTTATTTTCAAAGTTGATATCTTACCTTTCTATTATTTTACAACCTTTGCTTTGGTTTGGTATGATATTCGCGGAATATCCAATAGGTTGGATAATTATATTAAACATAATTTCATTAGCACATATCTTAATTGTATTAAACAAGTTTGTTGGTCAATCAAAGTTACAATCAGAAAAAATGCAGAAAGTTATAGCATATATAGTAAAGCCTAGGAATAATACTTTGTTTCTTTTCTCTATTTTGTTAATAACTCTCTTGCCGATATGGAACATAGTCTGGATAGCATTTTCACAAGGAGACAGTTTAGTTCCTACGTCATTCTTTCCTGCTAATCCAACGCTTGAAAACTTTAAACTCTTATTTACGCAAGAGCAAATACAGCTAAATTTCTTGAATTCGCTAATTGTCTCACTTGGTTCAGCAACTTTGTGTGTTATTTTAACAGCGTTAGCTGCTTATGCTTTCTCGAGATATTACTTTAGAGGTAAGAATGAAATAATGGTAGGAGTTTTTACTCTTAAAATGTTTACAGGAATATTAACTTTGATTCCTTTCTATTTGATTATGTATAATCTTGGTTTGATTGATTCATATTTTGGAATAATTTTAGCTTATAGTACTCATACAATACCATTAGCAATCTGGATAACAAAAGGATATATCGATTCTATTCCAAAAGAACTTGATGAATCAGCTACATTAATGGGAAATTCAAAATTCAGGATTCTTAGAAAAATAATTTTACCTCTTGCAGGTCCAGCAATTGCAATTACTTTTCTATTAAACTTTTTGAGAACGTGGAATGGTTTTCTACTTGCTTTTGTGTTGTTACAATCACCTAACAAATACACATTACCTATAAAGCTGTTCACTTTTGTTGGATCCATTGAATCTAGTTCACCAGAATGGGGATTGTTTGCAGCAGCATCTATTCTTGTAGTAATTCCCTTATTGATAATATTTGTATTTCTAAGAAATCACCTTCTAAGTGGATTTAACAGCTCAACAACCATGAGAGAGATATAAATGAAAGTTACATTAGAAAAATTAACAAAAAAATATGAAGAAAAAATAGCTCTTAAAGAGATCAATTTAGAGATACCTAGTGGCAGTTTTACTGTTATTTTAGGTCCCTCTGGAAGTGGAAAAACAACTCTCCTAAGATTGATTGCAGGGCTTCTTTATCCAACTGAAGGGAGCATATTCTTTGATGAGGAGGATATAACACTTAAACCAGCAAACAAACGAAATATAGCTATGGTATTCCAAAATTTTCCCCTTTTCCCACACATGACTGTTTATGAAAATCTAAGATTTCCATTGGCGAGTCAAAAAGAAGGAAAATTGTTTAGAAGAAGAACTTATCAAGAAGAAGAGATACATAAGAAAGTTATTGAAACACTTGATTTATTGCACATTGAGGAACATAAAAACAAATATCCATCGCAACTTTCTGGGGGAGAAAAACAGAGAGTAGCTATTGGACGTGAATTAATCAGAGAACCTGTTCTTTTTCTATTTGATGAACCATTAAGCAATGTTGATGCTAGACTAAGATATGAGATGAGAACATGGATAAGATCCTTACATGAGTTAATTAGGACAACCATGATTTATGTAACACACGATCAATCTGAAGCGATGGCACTTGGAGATCTAATAGTTTTATTAAACCAAGGCGAAATTATTCAAATAGGAAACCCAGATGAATTATATAACAATCCAAAAAGAAAATTTGTTGCAGAATTTATAGGTCATTATCCAATGAATTTTCTTTCTTTTCTAACTGCTGAAAATAAACTTGTTTTAGCTTCTGATAATTCAATCAATTTACCAAAAACCATACAGAAAGTAATTAAACAAAGAAAAATCGAATCTGGAGAAATAGGCTTTAGAGCAGAATCAGTTAGAGAATTTGACCCCAAGAGACCATTAGAGGAGAATCTTCTTATTTTGGAATGTGATATTGAAGATGTAGAGAAAGTCCTTGATCAACAAATATTAACCTTGAATTTTCATGAAGAGAAAATTGTATTTGTCACAAGAACTATGAAAGAATTTAAGAAAAATTCATCTATAAAAGTGATAGTATATCCAGAAAATATTTACATATTTGATTCAGAGAGTCTAAGAATAGATTAAGACTCTTTTCTAGATAGATTTTCAACTAGAACCAACACAATATTATTAAAATTGAACATTTATTCCATTATAAGAATATATCAATCTATAGTTGATATTCTCGGTCTGGGGAAAACAATCTATTCAAGTGAATAAGATGTCAGAAGAAGGTCTAGAGGAGGTATTCAATAAGACTAATATAGGTATATCTATAGTAAAAGATGACAAGATTATTCATGCTAATCGATTCTTTTTAGATATTATAGAGAGAGAGTTAGAAGAGGTAATGGGTAAAGATTGTATTTTTTATGCTGCAAAAGATGAAAAAAACAGGCTTAGAAAAATCAAAGAAAATATTAAAGACAGTAATTTTTCAACTCCTCAAAAAATCGAATTTTGGATAGAACTAAAAGACGATAAAAGAAAGTATGTCAGAAATACACTATATCCTGTATCAGGAGAAGAGGCAACTGACAGGTTTTTTGTTGTTACAGAAGATATAACTAAACTGAAACAAAAAGAAACAAAACTTCTTGCGTCTGAATTCAAAAAATCAACGTTCTTAGATTTTCTTACTGAACATATAATTTTCTATGACACAAATCTGAAGATAATTTGGTCGAACAAAATTGCTAGTGATTTATTAGGATTAACTCCTGAAGAAATAATGGGTGAAATATGCTATGATCTCTGGTATCAGAAAGATAAACCTTGCATAAATTGTCCAGTTGTCAAAGCATTAAACTCAGGAGAAGAGCATAGTTCAGAAGTAGTGACTCCTGATGGGAAGATATGGTTTATCAGAGGGTACCCAGTTTATAGTGATAATGGAGTTTTAATTGGTGCTGTTGAATTGGCTTCTGATATAACTGACAATAAGATTACAAGTGATGAATTAGAAGCAAGTGAAGAAAGATTCAAGCAGATTTTCCATAATACAAATGATGGAATTATAGTTGTAAAAAGAGATTCTGATGGTAGCTTTAATCAAATTATTGAAGTTAATAATATAGCCCTTGAAATGTATGGATATACCAAAGAAGAAATGTCCAAACTTAAGCCTGTGGATTTCAACATCTCAGGTGAAGAAGAAACAAGTGAATTTGCACAGGAATTATTAGAAAAACGGAAATTAACTTTTGAGAGACATCATAAGAAAAAAAACGGAGAGGAAATCTTCGTTGAAATAAGTGCGCACTTGTTTGAACTAGAAGACGAAACTGTCAGTCTCACAGTTGTTCGTGACATAACTGAAAGAAAGCTTAGAGATGCTGAACTAATAGCAAATGAAGAAAAATTCAGACAAATTTTTGAAAATGCTGCTGATGCAATCCTTATTTATTCCCTAACTCCTGAAGAAAAAATGGGTAAATTTATTGAAGTAAATGAAAATGCTTGTAGATGGACTGGTTATTCAAGAACAGAATTATTGGATATGACTCTACGTGATTTACAGAGTCCAGAAGAAACTCTAGATCAATCAGAACTAAGTAAAAATCTTTTAGAGTTTGGAGAAGTAACATTTGAAGGAAATATTTTACATAAAGATGGAAGTCAAAAACCTATAGAATTCAATTCTAACGTATTTACTTTAAGAGGAGAAAGAGTAATCTTAACAATTGCAAGAGATTTATCAGAAAGAAAGAGAGCACAACAAGAAGTTGAACGTTCTGAAGAAAGGTTTCGTCAAATTTTCCATAATACAAATGATGCGATTTTCCTATCACATGTTACTTCAGATAAAACCTCAAGTAAATTTGTTGAGGTAAATGATGCTGCAATAAGATGGTTAGGATTTGAAAGGTATGAACTTCTCACTATGTCATCAATCGATATTACAGCCCCAGAAGATAAAAGTAACAACCCAGAGGTTATCGAGAGAATAATAGCAAATAATCACGCTACTTTTGAGACTATTCTGTTTTCTAAAGATAGAAGAAGAATACCTGTTGAAGTGAGTTCTCATGTCTTTAATCTTGAAGACAAAAAAGTTATTTTGTCTATAGCAAGAGATATTACTGAAAGAAAGAAAGCTAGAAAAGATCTTACAGAGAGCGAGGAAAAATATAGAAGATTAGTAGAAACTATTCCAGCCGCTATTGTAAGTTCTGATTCGAATGGTAATATCATTTTCGTTAATCAACAAGCTATAGGGCTATATGGTTATGATTCTGAAAAAGAAATGCTAGGAATGAGTACCAATGATCTTGTTTCTGATGAGGATAGAGGCTTTGCATCAGTAATCATGCAAAAATGTATTGAAGATGGATACATTCATGACGTTGAATATGGTATGAAATGCAGAGATGGTTCAATTCGTCCAGCAGAATTTCATGCTGCAGCAATTAAAACTACTGAAGGGATTACTGTTGGGTTCATTGGAGTAGTAATAGATATTACTGAAAGAAAAATATCCGAAAAAGCTTTAAAAGAGAATGAAGAAAAGTTCAGACAGATTTTCCAAAATGCTAAAGATGCCATTTTTATCCACAGAATTTCTAAAAATGGTTACTTGGAAGAATTATTAGAAATAAATGAAACAGCGAGTTTATGGCTTGGTTATACTAGAGAAGAATTATTGAACCTTGATGGTACTAGTGAGGGAACCTTAGATTTACAATTTTTGAATAAAATAGAAGAAAATTTACTAGATATAGAGAGTATCACATTTGAGAGTATAATTGAAAATAACACGGGAATAAGCAAACCAGTTGAGTTCAGTTCTCATAGATTTACATTAAATAATGAACAAGTTCTTCTTTCAGTTGCTCGTGATATAACTGAAAGAAAAAAAGCAGAAGAATCAATTAAAGCAAGCGAAGAACGCTACAGAACTCTAATAGAAACATCACCCGATGCAATAGTGCTAGTAGATATAGAAAATAAGATCCAATTTGCTAATCCCCAAGCTGCACAAACATTTGATTATGAGGATATAACTTCAATGTTAGGTCTTACCCCTATAGATCTCGTAGGAAGGGAAGATTTGGAACATGCAAATTCTACAATATCAGATATTATAAAACATAAACACTCGAAAACTATCAATTTATCAGCAATAAAGAGGGATGGAACAAGATTTCCTGTAAAGGTAAATGCTTCTTATGTAGCTGATGAAGAAGGTCAACCACTTGGAGTGATTGCTGTAATTGAAGATATCACAGAACGAGCAAAAAGTGAACTAGCACTTAAGGAAAGTGAAGAAAAATTTAGACAAACTTTCGATCTCTCCAATGATGGTATTATTTTACATGATGTTAAAGGCAACATTTTAGATGTTAATCAAAGAGCTAAAGATCTATTAGGTTATTCTAAAAGTGAATTTCTATCCTTGAGAACAACTCAATTACATCCAGTTACAGAACATGAAACATCTAAGAAAGCTTTTGAAGAAGTACAGGCTAAAGGATCAGTTCAATTCGAAACAATATTTAGAAGAAAGGACAGCTCATTGTTTCCAGCTGATGTTTCTTCAAGTTTCTTTGAAGTAGGAGGAGAACCTGTTATTCAAAGCATTATCAGAGATATTACCGAACGAAAAAATGCTGAAAAAGAATTAATCGAAAGAGAAGAAAAATTCAGACAGATATTTAATAATGCAAATGATGCCATCTTTCTTACAAGAGTCGAAGAAATCTCAAATACTACAAGTAAATTCATTGAAGTTAATGATATTGCATGCGAACTAACTGAGTATTCTAGAGAAGAGCTTCTTAATATGAGATCCTACGATATCACAGCTCCTGAAGAAAGGGAGATAAATAATGAATATATTCAAAAAATATTCTCAGAAGGATCTGCTACTCAACAAAGCATTCAATTAACAAAATCTGGAACCAAAATCCCAACTGAGATTACATCCCATGTTTTTACACTAAGAGACGAGAAAGTCGTACTCACTGTCGTCAGAGATATTACAGAAAGGAAACTTGCTGAAGCAAAATTGAAGGAGAGCGAAGAGAGATATCGTTTACTTTTCCAAAATGCAAACGACATTATTGCAGTAATAAGTGTTCCAAGAGATGGATCAATTGGTAAATTTGTTGAAGTAAATCAACCTGCCATAGTAAAAACTGGGTTTACTGCAGAAGAAATCTTTGAATTTCCATTGGAGAGAATCATAAAAAATCTAAGTGATAAGGAAATTAAAACATATTTCAAAGAGATGTTTGAAAAGAATTTCATAACTTTTGAGCGAGAATTATATAGAAAAGATGGTAGTAGTTTCCCGGTAGAAATCAATGCGACTCCCTTTAATTTAAAAGGAGAAATAAGCGTGTTGGTCACAGCAAGAGACATCACTGAACGAAAAAGAGACGAAGAATTACGAAAGCAAGCATATGCACAAATTGCTCAGAATATTGAAGATTTTGCTGAACTAGTAGATAGAATAAGAAATCCTCTTATGGGAGTCATTGGCTATGCAGAACTTTCAGAATCAATGCATGCAGATATTATAATTGAAGAAGCTAGAAAAATCGAAGAAATAACTAAGAAAATATCCGAAAGTTATCTAGAAACTGAACAAGTTCGAAAGATTCTCAAAGAGCAAATTGACCTTGCAGAAGAGAACAATAATAATTCAAACGAACAAGAAAGAAATGTAATAGAATAGGTCAAGCAATCATTTACCAACAGTTTATATATATATCTCTTTATATTTTGAACATGAATTTTATGAAGAAATTCAAAAATATTTTTCATATAACAGTTTGGGAAGCAATAGTCGCAGTCATAGTAATCGCATCTTACTATGTTTTATCATTAGCAGTATTTACTGGAGATCCACCTCTATGGTTAACAATATCAGGTTTTGTTGTAGGAACTTGGTTAGCTTTCAGACCCTCAGAATGGGCAGTGTCTGGTTTGGATAGTGGTGCTAAATATGTGGGTTTATCAGATTATGTTGCAGGTGTTTTATCTAGTTTAGCATCAAATTTGCCTGAAGCTGTTATTGCAATTTTTCTAATAATCAATGGACAACAATTAATTGCAGTAATTACAGTTTTATCGGCAGCTGGTTTCAATACTCTAATTTTAGGGATTGCTATCTTGATTTCAACGATTAAAAATAAAGGAAGTATCAAGGTACCTGAAGATCTTGAAAAACGAGAATCACCCATAATAAGATGGGCTATTGTTGCACTACTTATGACTGTAATTTTTGGTTTAGTTCAGTACGCAGTTTTTGGTGCTCAGAAAGTGAACGTTTTCGGATTTTTGTATTTTTCAACAGAACCTACAGGTTTAGAAAATGCAGTATTAACCATACCAGTAGCCGCTACATTAGCAATTAGTTACATCATTTATCTTATTTATCTCATTAGTGTAAAAGAAAATAACAAAAAAATGTCTAAATCAAATGAAAAACAAGAGGAGGATGAGCAATCACATACTGAAGAAGAGATAAATCCTGAAATTCCTGAAATAGGAGGTTCGCATAACGGAGAACATGCAAAACTTTCAATACCATTTACAATTCTACTATTGGTGTTAGGTTTTGTAGGAATTTTCTTTGCAGGTGAAATTCTTACTAAAAGTGTAGAACATTTAACTGAACATGCTATTTTCTTTGAAACTGCTAAAGGAGAAATAACATTAGCTCTGATTTTAGGAGCAGTAGGAGCAGTACCTGAACATAGTATTGCTGTTCTCTCATCCATAAGAGGGGAAATTGAGGTTGGTATAGGAAACACTGTTGGAGGGATTCTACAATCTTCTTTGTTAATATTTGGAATACTAGGAGTGATAACAGAAATAAGATTGGACCCATTCGTTCTAATCCAACTTGCGTCAATAGGGGGGACATTATGGTTTGTGAAACGTTGCATCCGCGACCGGAAATTCGATATCTTTGAAGGGATTATGATTATAATTCTACAGATATTAGTATTTATTATACTGTTTGAGGATATAGCTATATTAGTATGAAGATGATTAGAAGAAGTAATTTCTTCTTAGTCTTTTTCTTACCTCACTGAAAATATTTTGCATGTTTTTCCTTTCTGGGTTTAAATACTAGAAAATAGATTTTGTTACATGGGTAACCATCAGATTCTACCAAAAGCAGAACAGCAAGATAAGGAAATTGTTTTGGTACATAAGAATGGAGAAATCATTGCGATTAACAAATTAATTTATCAGATACGATTATTTAAAGAGCCAAACAGGAAAATTTACTCGACTTCAATTGAGCACGCCTATAATATTTTACAAAGAAATAACTATGATTATACTGAGATAGATTTTTTAAGTTCAGAAATAAAGAAATAAAAGGATCTAGTTCACTTCATCGAAAACTTTCTCAATTACTTTTAACGCCCAATCTATTTCTGATTTTGTTACTACCAATGGTGGTGCAAATCTTATCGAAAATTCATGTGTTTCCTTTGCTAAAAGTCCAATTGGAGAATTATTCATCATTGCTTCTGTATAAGGTCGTGCTTTTTCATTTAATTCAATAGCTATGAGTAATCCCAAACCTCGAACTTCCTTTATCTTCTTTGGATGTTTTAGCTGAACGCGTTTTAATCCTTCCATGAAGTATTCTCCCAGTTCTTTTGACCTTTCAGCAAAATCCTCTTTCTTAAGAAGATCACATACAGCATCTATCACTGCCATACCAAGACTATTACCTCCCCAAGTCGAGCCGTGAGTACCCGGAGTTAAAATATCCATTATCTCCCAAGAAGATAGAACTCCTGAAACTGGGAAAACACCGCCACCTAATGCTTTTGCTACGAGAGTAATATCAGGTTTAATGCCTGAGTGATTGCAAGCCATTAAAGCTCCAGTTCTACAGAAACCTGTTTGTATTTCGTCTGCCATTAGAAGAATATTATTTTTTTTACAAATCTTTTCTACTTCTGAGAGATAGGATTTTGGAGGAATTAAAACACCGGCCTCTCCTTGTACAGGTTCGAAAAGAAATGCGACAGTATCTTTTGTAATTGCATCTTCTAACGCTTGTACATCTCCATATGGTATTACTTTGAATCCTGGAGTTTTAGGACCGAATCCTTGAGAAGCATCTGGGTCTGTAGAAAATCCGACTATTGTAATAGTTCTTCCATGAAAATTGTTTTCACAAACAATAATCTCTGCTTTATCTTCTTTTACACCTTTCTTTTCATAACCCCATTTTCGAGCAATTTTTAAAGCTGATTCTACAGCTTCTGCTCCTGTATTCATTGGCAAAAAGACTTCATATCCTGTTAATTCGCATAAATTCTTTGCAGCTTTACCCATCGCATCGTTACAAAACGCGCGTGAAGTTAAAATAACTTTTTTAGACTGTTTAAGTAAAGCTTTTACCAATTTGGGATTTAAATGTCCGAAATTTTGGCTAGAATAGGCACTTAGACAATCCATGTATTTCTTGTTATTAACATCCCAAATCCAGATTCCTTTAGCTTTTTTAATCACCACAGGTATAGGTTTGTAATTGTGAGCAGTCCATCTCTTATCTAATTCTAGATAGTATTTTGCTAAATCTGTATCTTTCTTGGCCATCATTACCACAGCTTACTAAGCATTCATTAAGTAGTAGGCTTTTAAAATTTTAGATGAAATGATTTTTACTGCATTTTTCTCTTTTTCCAATACATATATCCAAGCGTAAAGACCACTATTGCTAAAAGTGAGAAAAGTGAGAAAGAAGCAGAATTTGCAACAACAGACAAGGTAAGATTTCCAAGGTAAAAAGTACTACTAATATAAAGAAGTATAAGTTCTCCGATAGGATCTATAATCGCAGAAGTATTTAAAGAACTTAAGTCAATGCTGAAAGTTTTACTAAGGTCTCCTAAACTAGTTTCTAATATTATACCAACCGAGATAGTTTTCAATAGAAGAGTTGTATTTTCTAGGTTAAAATATAGCTCTCTCATTTCTGTACTGAAAGCTGAAAAATCCTGACTCACTGGAAATGTATCAACATATACATCTTTTGAGTTTTGAAAAACTAAATCTTGATTCATAACTTTAGCTTCTAAACTACTTGTAGTATTTAACTCTACAGAAGGAGAAAAAACAACTAGAATCCTATTTAGTCCTTTAATCCCTATATTAATAGGAAAAATAAAGGGGATGAAATTTAATGGTACCATTATGTTCTCACCTAGAAATTCAGAAAAATTAGCTATCGATTCTTGTTCTCCTTCATCTACTTCAATAAAGATTGGACCTGTTTCTGGTGTATCAACAATTATTGTTCCATTTAGACCTAATGAGAAATTTCCTTGAGAAGTTTGTACTTGTAAAGCAAAATCTGCTGTTTGTTCTTTTTTATTGTGATTAAGATATGAAGTTACTTCTAATGGAAGATTTAAAATTGTATGGAATGTTAGATATGAAATAAATGTGTACTGAAGTGTCTGATCCGAGACAGCTAGATTTAATTTTAGATAGTTATCTTTAGAGATAGAGACAGATGTAGTTGATTGTGCCCAGTTTTCAAGGTTATCATCAACCTTTTGAAAATCAGCTGAAATATCAGTTAAATTGTAAAAAACGCCGAGAATAATACTTAATATCAACAAAGTAGCTAGGTGTTTTTTATCTAACATTTTTTTTCATTTGACTAATTCATTTCCAAACTATAAAGCCTTTGTATTTGCAAAAAAATTTAATATGACATGCATATATTATAGAGATATGAGTAAAAAAACTAAGGATATAGAGGAAAAGGAGATAGAAGCAGTCAAAACTCAATCTATTAAAGAAAAGAGACCTAAAAAGGAAAAAAGACCAAAAAGACAGAAAAAAATAAAGAGTAAGCAAGGAAAAAAGATCAATGTAAAGAGTTTTTTTAGAGCGATATGGATTGGAATTTTGTTTGTTCTAAAAATTCTCTGGAAAATACTCAAATTCTTCTTGAAATATGTTCTATTTCCATTTTGGTATACTGGAGTTTTATTTGTCAAAACCTACAAATTCTTACGTTTCAGGAGTAAAGATCCACTTACTGAGGAAGATAAGAAATTTCTATCTTTGATACCTACACTGTTTTTTATGATGGCAATATGTATCATAATTGTATATCTACTATTCTACTTGGATTCAGTTTATGGCTACTTTGACTTAACCAAACAATATCTGAGTGACAGTAAGTTCTGGGCAGCCATTGGTGGTTGGTTTGCTGATATAGGTGTTGGAATATATCTCTATATTTTAAGCCCCATAGGAAGGTTCATCAGAGACGATATAGTAAAGAATTTCTCTGATTTACTAGGTTCTCATCAATGGGTTGGGGCTCTTATTATACTAGCCATTCTTGTTGTTGGCACAGGATTATTAGTATTAATAATTAATTTCGCAAGAAAAGGCAAGATATTCAAGATGATTAAGAATTTCTTTGTTAAAATTAAGAATGGTATAGTTAAAGGGCATGATGCTGTTAGAAGATTCGTTTTGAAATACCTTATCGGGGAAAAATATATAGAAACAAGATCCAAAAATTTCTTCTGGACAAATGTATTTCTTCAGATACTTGTAACACTAATTTTCCTTGTATTTTCAATCTGGCTAGTTGTTCAATACTATTTGATAGATCAACTATGGGTACGAGTGGATATCATGAGATATGCTTCATTTGCAGCTGCAATGTTGTTTGTTGGTGTAGGTATTTTTGCCACTTGGTTCTTTAACATTGTTCATGGCATTTCCACTTCTCCACCTAAACAAACAAATTAATATCGAAGGATTTTTCCTTCTTTTTTTATATTAAAAGTAGCCTTTATTTAGTAGTAAAATACTGGAGTACACATGAAATTACATATAGGTATTAACGGATTTGGAAGAATTGGAAGAGGTATTTTCAGAGCCGCTTTCGAGGATTCTGAAATTGAAATAGTTGGAATTAATGATATTGGCGATTCCAAAACTATGGCACATTTACTCAAATATGATAGCGTTCATGGGAAATTCCCTTATGACGTCTCAGCAACAGAAAACTCTCTCAAAGTCAAAGATAAAGAAATTCCGATATCTAAAGAGAGAGACCCTGCTGATATTCCATGGGATAAGTGGGGTGCTGACGTTGTTTTTGAATGTGTAGGAATATTTCGTACATATGAACTAGCTTCAAAGCATCTTGAAAGAGGTGTTAAGTACGTGATCCTTTCTGCTCCAGATAAAGGCAAAGTAAAACCAATACCAGCTTTTGTTCTTGGAGTAAATGAGGATAAATTTGATCCAGAAGAACACAAGGTTATCTCAAATGCAAGCTGTACAACTAATTGCTATGCTCCAATTACAAAAATCATAGACCAGGCTTTTGGCATACAATCAGGATTCATGACTACTATTCATTCTTATACTACTGATCAGAATTTATTAGATTTACCTCACAGTGATTTACGTAGAGCCCGTGCTGCAGCACTATCATCAGTACCAACTTCTACAGGTGCAGCGATAGCTGTAGGTAAGGTTCTCCCCCATCTAAACGGGAAACTTCAAGCGATGGCAATTAGAGTACCAACACCTAATGTATCTCTAGTTGATGCGGTTTATACTCTTGAAAAAGAAACTACGGTAGAAGAAGTTAACAATCTGTTTAGAGACGCAGCTAAAGGGAATCTAAAAGGTATTCTTGCAGTTTCTGATGAACCTCTGGTTTCTCATGATTATAATGGAAATCCATCCTCAGCAACAGTCGACCTTTCTCTTACCATGTGTTATAAGAATCAAGTAAAAGTAGTAGCATGGTATGATAATGAGACTGGTTATTCTCACAGGATGATAGATCTAACAAAACATATTCTAAAAGAGAGATAATTATCTTTCTTCTAAACTTTTTATAAAAGCAACAAAAGCTTTATACAAGCAATCAGAGCATCCTTTAGCATCAGGATCCATGAACAAAAGTGTTTCTCTAGTATTCTCATAAACCTTGTAAGGTATAGGTCTATCTCGAATTTCTATTCTCTTTTTTTTAGTAGGACAGAAAATAAATCCTTCATCATCAGTTATCACAGCATTTAAGCAGAAGGTAGGATTTCCAAATTCTTCAAGATCTGTAGTGTAAAGCTCTTCTGGATCATAGAATGAAATCAGGAGAATCATTTCAAATTCATCGTTAAGGACACAGTAGGTAGTATTTTCGATTTCTCTGTGCATCGGACAAGGTTGCATTCTCCACATTCTTATCTTCGCCTACAATATAATAAAAACTATGCACATAAAAATCTTACAGAAGTGCTGTTAGAAAATTAAGAATAAATAAAAGGAAAAGGAAAAGGAAAGAAAAATAAAAAATCATCTGAGAGGAGCTCTACTTCTGTAGTCATAATATATTTTAGAGATTTCCCCAACCATTTTTTCGTTGAAAGTTACAATTAGCAAAGGTTCTCCACTTGGAGCTCTGTGACCCAAGAAACCTTCTTCGATACCATCTCTTGTAGCCATCATAACTGTTAGAGAAGGATCGTCTTTTACAACTACATTTCCCATTCCGAGCATTTTATTCAGAATTGTTGTATCTTCTTCTGTGTGAACTTGCCTGTTTGTCACAACTTCAAGTTTACGTGCAAATGAATCTATAAACTCAGAATCAATCCAGTTTAACCTGGGAGAGATAATGGTTGCTGAAGATTTAGTATGTCTAAGTAATGACATCATAGTTCCATTTACCTGTTCTTCTCCAGTTACAATCCACATATCTTCGATTGGACTTGGTTCAATACCTGAACCTAAAGATAGAACAGTTTTTATTAATTTCATTGATTCTCCAGTAGCATCTAGAGCTCCACTGATTTTATTCGGTATAGTACTTAGAGTATTTGATACAGTAGTATCAACAGCCTCTACTTCATTTTGAGTACCTTTGATAAATTCTTCTTTGAATCCCATTAATTTGTCAACATATTGCTCTTTCTGTGTTTCCACTGTTTTGGTTTTGCTTTCAGCAGCATTTAGTTTCTCTTCAATAGAACCCAAATATGAATCAAATAGATCGGAAAGTGTTTTCTTTAAATTACCAAGATCTGAATTTACAGCACTATTGCCAGTAGTTATAGCTTCTAATAGTGCATCTTTTGTACCTTGAATATTAGTTACTAATGCAGAAGAATTTGAATCAGAATTAGTAGTAAAACTATTGATTTGATGCGTTATGTTTAACTCATAATCATTCTTCTCTTTATCAAATTCAGCTTGAATCTCAGCTGCATTTTGTGTGAAATCAGATTTCATTCTATCGTATGATTTTTGTAAATCACCATTAACTCCAGTGTATAATATATCTAGTTCTTTTTGGACACTATCTTGAAATTCTTTAATTGTATTTCCAAGAGTGGAGGTAAGAGAATCTGTATCAACTTTAATCCATTTTGGGTAGTTATTACCAACATTTTGTAATTCTGTCTTTGTATATGCCATAGCTTCATCTAACTGGGAGGATTTCTCAGGTGAAACATTCAATTCTGCAATTACTTCTTCAGTGCTTTCCATGAATTGTTGTACTTCTTGTTCTATGAGAGAATTTATTTCATCCTCGACTTTTGAAGTTTGAACACCATAATTTTTTACAGCTTCATCCAAAGCAACAGAAACATCACTATCCAACGCTTTTTTAGCTGCTGAAAATTCACTCTGCAAAGATTTCATAGTGGCATCCATTGTAGAAGTGGTATTTGTAACAAGTTGAGAATGTTCATTGATGTTTGATTTTAAAGTATTTTGAAGATTTGAAGTCACTTCAGCATTGTTTTTCTTCATCAAGTCAAATATTTCTTGTTTTGTGGTTTGAAGGGCTTCCAAACCTTCTTTGATAGTTGTTTTAATAGCAGGTTGATTCTCACTACTTTCAACCTCATCAGATGGAGTTAATAACTCTTCTAAAGAACTACTGATTGATTTAGTAACTTCTTTGAAAGCTTTTGATTCTGATCCCACGACATCTGCTAATGCTTTAGTACTTGATTCTTGAAGTTCGTTGAACTGTTCTGTGTAGATACCATACGTATCGTTTATCTTAGTCTTCATATCTGCTAGAGAAGCAGTAAATTGCTTGTTAACTTGAAATCTAGAATCTTCAAATGATTTACCAGTTGATTGAATTGTATCAGAAGTAAATCGAGAAAGTTCTTCTAATTTGGAATTTAATTTATCAAATATCTCACTAGAAAGAGAAGTCATCGAGCTAGAAAATGTTTGTATCATATCACTTACTTTACTGCTAATGCTATCACTAACAATTTCAATATCTCTATGCATACTCCCTATCAGATGAGCCATCTTTGGACCTTCCTCTTTACCAAATACTTTTTGGAGTTGTTTCTCATCTAAATCTTGAAAAGCTTCATTAATTGACCTAAGTTTTGTTATCGTAGATTTTACTTGATCATCTAATTCATTCAATCTATCAAGACTTGCTTGATAATTAATTTGAACGATATTTGGAACTTCATCTCTAACATCTCTTCCTCTTTTAGAGAATTCATCCAAGAAAGTTTCAACTTCAGATACAAAATTATTCTCTTTTTCTGTCAATAGATTCTTTAGAGCATTATCATTATCATTCACATTTTTCTCAATATTAGATGTAACATTATCTTTCAATTCATTCAAGTGATTTACGAAATTTGTTTTGAATTCTTCATGTGAAGAAAGAAATGCTTCCTGTCTTTCGTTTAACGATTTTTCATATTTAGTTGTAGTTTTATTTAATTTAGTGAGGTAGGCATTAGTTGATTCTCTAAAAACTGACATTATTTCTTCTACAAATTGCTTTATCTGATTACTGACATTTTCTATTGATGATGATAGATTTTCTTCAAATAAAGTAAAACCATTTTCAATTCCTTCATTAAGCAAACCTAGTAAATTATCACTATTTTTCTTAAAATCATCTAAATAAGAAGTTAAATCAGAACTCAGTTTTTCTTTCATTTCTTCTGTTTTAGCTTCTGTTTGAGTGATAAGATTACCTAATTTCCCAACAGTATCTACTTTTGTAGCACTCAGCAAATCAACAAAATGTGATTCATTTTCTTTAAGGATATTAACAGCTGTTTCTTTAGATTTATCAATTGAAGTTCTGATTCGATTTGTTGTCGCTTCTTCTAACTTCTTTAATTCATCATTAAGAGAAACAAGAATTTCCTTGACTTTTACTTGATATTCATCTAATTTATGCACATATTCAGAGATAATTTTGTTTACAGTATCAGAAAGTTTCTTGGTTGAATCTTTTGAGACCATTGAAGAATCTGTTAAAAGTTGCTTAACACTCTCATCTGTCATTTTATCAATAATAGATTTTTGTTCTTTCGATTTTAGATTAAACTCGTCAATTTGTGAAGCTAAGCTTGTTTTTATTCCCTCTACTTTTTCAATTAGTGAATCTAACTGAGCTTGAACTCTTGTGTCATGCTCAGTTTGCAAAGAACCAAGAGTTTCCTCAATTTTTAATTTAAATGCATCGTGATGTTCTCCTATTTTATGAATTGTTGAATCGAAGGAAGTCTGAACATTATCTTTTACTCTTTGAGCAGTCTTTGTAATAGCATCACTATTTGTTGAGGAAACAGTAGTTGTATCATTTTTTAATCTGTTAATTATTTCAGATGATTCAGCCTTACTTGATGAAACAATATCAGATATAGATTCTAAGAATGTAGCAGCTGTCTTTGATATCTCAGAGGCATGAGTATCTGTATCTTTAGTTATTTGGTTATGAAATGAAGATAATTGAGACCTGAAATTTGTCATAGTCTTATTCCAATCAGCTTTTACATCATCACTTAAAGCTTTTAATTCATTTTCAAGACGAATAGATACGTCTTCAGTAAGTTTTATTTGAGGTGGAAGTGGTATAAAATACGAGGTTCCTTCTGAATTTTTTGCTTTGATTTCTTTTATATAACCTTTGCCAACTAAACTTTTTAGAGCTGTATTAATTGTTTCTGCAGATTGTTTGTAGTAAGACTGAATTTGTCCCAAAGTTCTAAAACCATATTGAACTACAGTAGCATATACTTGAACCTCATCTTTTGATAAACCTAAACTTTCTAATGTTGATTCCATTTTTTTCACGATCCTAATTCATTTTTCAAGATTTCAAGAGTTCTTTCTAATTTCTCAATTTTTCCAATTACATCTTTCTTCATTTTTTCTGCTTGCTCAGCTCCTTTAATACGGTTCTTTGCTTCAGTATCAAGATCTGAAATCGTCGAATTTTGAGTTTCAGAAATTTTGCTTCTAGCACTTGAAGCTAAGGATACAACAGCTGTAGAAGCATCTTTTTGAGCAGAATCAATTTGTGAAGAAATTTGTTGAGTTGTTCTTTCGATAGATGTTTTCAAAGTAACTACATCTTCTTCGATGGTTGCAGTCTTATCATTTACTAATTTAGTAGTGTCTTTTTGGATTGTATCAATCTTTTGAGATAAATCTCCAAGAATATTCTCAAAATGATTATTGAGATCAGATTGTTCGTTTGCAACATAATTTTTAATTTCAGTTTTTACAACATCAGATTGTTCTGATAGATTTACTAAAATTCCATCTACTGTGTCATTAAATGATGATTCGAATTCTATCAATTCAGAATCCTTAGTATCATATTGTTTCTTAGTTATATCATCAAAGGTAGTTAGCATCGATTCTTTTGAAGTATTAAAATTACTTAAAGCAACTTCATTAACATCAATCATACCTTTTTCATATTCCGCCAAAACATCTTGTATTTTTGCAATTTCATCTACCAAGTATTTATCCATTGTATCTGTTACACCTGAAAGCTCTGCTTGTATTCGTTGTACAGCATTACTTACTAACTGACCTAATTCACTTTTAATTCTATTAAAACTCTCAAAGATAGATTCCATGTTTTCAGTTAGTTTATCTCCATATTCAGCTCGCATATGTTCTATTGATTCTTGCATAATATTTTCTGCGATATTGATATTTGTTTCAAGTTGTTTTCTCATATCAGAGTTGTTTTTTTGGAAAGATGAAAGATTAGTTGCTTTAATCTGGCTAGCATTTTCTTTTACATCATCAACTGCTTTTCGAAAGGCATTTACTTGGTTGTTCGCTAAACGTTCTAAGTCTTTTTCATGAGATCCTAAAGTAGTTGAGATTTTACTACTAAATGATTTGGAATAATCATCAAAATTCGTTTTACTTTCTGTTAAAAGAGTTATAATAGCATCTTGAAGTTTTGCTAATTCTGCTTTTGTTGAATCTAATTTACTTCCAACAAATTCAGTCTGTGTAACAGTCCACTCATCAATCAATTTCTTCTCAGTTGAAGTAGTGGATGTAATTGTTTCATTTAATGAGTTTTTATTTTCTTCTATTAATACACGCAACTTTTCATTTAATCCAATGAATTTATTTTGGACTAATGTTGCCAAGGTTTGATAGAATTGGTGTAATTCTTGCAAATTTTCTAGAGATTCTCTGAAATTAGTTATTTCAACATCTAGATTTCCAATATCTCTTCTTAATTTATCTAAATCTTTTATTATTCGTTCAGACATTTTTTTTCACCTAAAAATCTAATTCCTTTTCAATATTCTCTATAGATATTTCATCTATTTTTTCAGTTTTTTCTTCCTTTTCTTTTTGAGGTTCTATTTCTAGAACTGATTTTTCTTCTTCTTTTTCATATACTAAATTTGTAAAGTAATTATGATGTATGCTTTCTTTCTCATACATTTCAATTGCTTTCTTTCTAACTCTATCATAGTTGGTTTTATCGCCCATGTGTTTATAACAATTCAAACACGATTTCAAATATCCACGTACTGCGTATTCGCTAGTTTCAATTGGAAGAGAAAGAGCTTGTTTTTCAAATTGGTCAGCAGCTCTTGCATATGATCTATTAGCTTTAAGCTCCTCATCAACTACGCTATAATAAGAAGCTGATTTCAGGTAGAGTTTAGCAGCAAAATAGTAGTTTTTCTCTTCAAATTCTCGTGCTATTTGTTCGCAGAATCCTCCAGCTTGTTCCAATTCATTAATTTGTTCAAATTGAATCGCATTAATAATAGCAAAATCATAAGCTCGCTGAAACATTTTTCTTTGAATACACATATTTACTACTCTTTTAATTTTAGAAGCTATTGCAAAATCCGCAAGCCTATCTCTTATTCTTCTTGTCAAATCTGAAACTTTAGCTATTACTTTTTCAGTTGGAGCTATGAATTTATCTAAATCTTCAAGAATTGAATCTAGTGTAACCATAAGGGTTGTTATTGGACTAAAGAGTCTCATTCTGAATTTCAATGCTGTAAGTAATGATTCTTGTAATAATCTTACGTGTGTAGTACCTAACCAGAGTATTCCTTTAGATTCAAGTGATTTTAAAGCTTCATGTGGGATATATGCAGTTAATTGTTCTATGAGAAAAAGATTTTCATTATAAGAAGACATTTCTAACAAAGCAGCTTCCTCATCTTCACCTAAACTAAATAATGTTGGAATATCACGCTCTACAAAATCATCGATTCCAAAACTTTTTTCTACAAATCTTGTTCCTAAATTCAAATCAAAAAATGATCTTTGACTATTTGTTACGAGTTCCAAAAGACCTTTGTTAACAAGGTTTGGTGCTTTTCTTCGTAAGTAAATCTCAGTTTCAGAAACTGAAAGAGGTTCTGTTCTAAAAATATTCGAATTATTGGTAAGATTCTTTTCGTAGTCAAAGTCGTATAGATATCTTTCATTAAAAGCCGAGATGATTAACATATTGTAATCTCTCTCTACTATTTCTTTGATAATAGTGGAATATATCGGGTAAAATTCTTGCATATCCATCAGTTTGAACAAGTGAAGGTTATCAAAGAAGAAAAACAGATTTGTTTGAGTTTCTTTTAATTTTTGATCTATTTTGTCTAAATTCTCTAGAAATAATTCCACCATAGCTTCTGTATATGATTGAGAGCTTTGTTTCTTAATTGATTCTTTCAAAGCTGGTAAATCATCTCCTAGTTTCTTTTTACCAACTTTCTCTATCATAGAACGCCAATCAGGAGACAATTCATCAATTACATTCTTCCACTCTTTGAAGAATTCTAAGAGCATTTTTTCCTCAGGTACTAGTGATATTATGTGACCGATATCCTTCCTACCAATAAGAGTTGAATGTAATTTCGATAAAAGAGAACTTTTGCCTGTTCCTTCATCTCCAATAACAAGAATGGAATGAACTCTTCCCTCTTCTTTCTTCATCTGATTTACCACTTTGTTAAACTCACTAAGAATCTCTCTTAAACCATAAAAATCGTTAGGAGAACAAGGCTGGAAAATATTGGTTTCTTCTGTGCTCATTTATCTCACACATTTCTATATCTGTAGATATTATATTTATCTTATAAAATCTATGAATGTACAGAGTCTGGGCTCATAGATTCTTTCTAGCAAATTTTACTCTGTTAATCTACATTCTTAAACTCTATCTTACTTGTAAGTCGAAAAAGATAAAAACATCTATGCTAAACTGTATTGTACTCAAAAGCAGAGGTGTAAAAAATATGATAGGTGAACGTTTTGTTAACCCCAGCGAGATTCTTAAGCGAACAGCTGGAAGATCCAGACTACTTAAAAGAAGGGATCGCCTTTGCGCAAGAGAGAATAAGAGAGCTTGAAAAAGACAACCTATTTCTACTCGAAATATTAAATAAAAGTATGTTTCTACTTCTTAACCAATTAAACGAGAAACAGAGAGAGATTTTCTTTCTAAGTTATAAATTACTGGAAAAGAAGAATATATCATTAAATCGATTATCAGAAATAATATCTAGTAAGTTGAACATGTCATTTTCTACAATAAAATGGAATATTACAAAACTTCGAGATATAGGATTCTTTGAAACAATTGGTTCTAGAGGAAACACAAAAACAACTTTAATTTCAACAGCATTAGGTAAAACTTTCTATTCAATTCTAGCGCAAGCAAAAGAAAAAAATCTGTAAAAACACAAATAATATATGACAAAGTGATGTTCATGAATTAAAGAGAAACGATACGAATGAACGAAGCTTATCAATACTACAAAAAATCAGGAGAAATTTTGGCTAAAACTTTCGAGCATATAAAATCTAAAGTTAAACCTGGAGTAGTACTTCTAGATATTGCAGAAGAAGCTGAAAATTTTATAAGAAAAAACTCAGCTAAACCTGCATTTCCTGTTAATATTTCTATTAATGAAATTGCAGCTCATTATTCTCCAATAATAAATGATGATAGTACTATTCCAGCAGGATCTATAGTAAAAGTAGATGCAGGTGTGTCTGTGAATGGTTACTTAACTGATGCAGCTAGAACATACATTTTCGATGACAAGTGGAAACACATGCAAGTTACTGCAAGAAAAGCTCTAGATGAGGCTATTGCTATTGTAAAACCAAATGTAAGTGTATATACTGTTGGGGAGATTGTTCAACAGATTATTGAAGCTGAAGGTTTTCAATCAATTGTAAATCTCAGTGGTCACTCAATGTCCCAATATTCTTTACATGATGGAATATCAATTCCCAACTATAAAGTCTCAAAGAGAATACGTGATAATTCTCATCGTTTCCAAGTTGGTAGAGTGTATGCAATTGAACCGTTTGTAACTACAGGTATAGGTAGAATAACTGACAGTAAAGAAGAAACAATTTTCATACAATTTCGAAAATCAAAAGAAAAGGATATGAGTGAAAAAATAAGGAAGATTTATCAGTTTATTGATGAGAATTTTCATCGATTACCTTTCAGTTGGAGATGGGTATATAATGCCGGATTTTCTATCGAAGACATTGAAAAAGCAAATATGAAACTCCAGAATGATCATATTATTGATGGCTATCCAGTATTAATAGAAGCAACGAAAAGTCCAGTTACTCAAGCTGAAGAAACCATCTTCATAGATAAAAAACAAGTCCATATTATTACAAAAAATTAAAAAAAAAGAAAAATGGAGGAATCAGATAGTTAAACTATCTAAATCTCTCGGATAAGGAGTAATGTGTTCTGAACCATCTTCAGTTATTATAACAGTATCTGAATGTCTAAATCCACCGAATTTGTATTCATAAATACCTGGTTCGCAAGTAAACACCATACCTGGTTTGATAATTTCATCTATCCCTATATCTAAAAATGGAGGTTCATGTCCCTCTAGACCTATTGAATGACCAGTATGATGCTGTACTAGATGAAAGAATCCTTCTTCCTTGAAAACTTTTCTTGCAGCTTTGTCAACATCACTACAAGGTATTCCTGGTTCAAAGGTTTCTAGAGCCGCATCTTGAGCTTTCTTCATTACTGCAAAATAACGTCTCTGTTTTTCGTTTGGAGACCCAATAAACATAGTTCTTTCTAATTCAGAATGATATCCTGAGATATTAGCAGATGCACCTGTTACTAATACATCTCCTTTCTTGAAAACAGTTTTTTGAAGAACAGAGTGAGGAATCGCAGACCATTCACCTATTTGTCCTCTATAACCTGCATTAGCAGGTAACAAACCTCTTGGTATTATACCTTTTAAATCATTAAGAAGTTGTTCAGAAGCTTCAATACATGCTTGTAATGAAACTTCGACTTCATTTTTTCCTTCTACTGTATATTTTTGTAATAGTTTGTGGGCTAAATCACCATACTTGGCTGAAATTTTTATTAAATTAATCTCTTCATCATCCTTTATTTTTCTGATATCTTGTATTAATGTTGGTTTGAGTTCTGTTTTAGTCCGATTCTCGAGTAAATCTGTTAATTTTGGTCCTTCATAACCCCAATAATTTGAGAATGATGCTGATTCCATTCCGATTGTCTTGTCAGTCAACTTGTTTTCAATTAGTTTAGCTATGAAAATATTTGCGGGATGTTTCTCATCAGGATATTCAAAATAGATTTCTCTTCCAACCCAAGATATCTTTTCGATTAAATGCTCTTGTTCTAATCTAGGAACATAAAACCAAGGTTCTTCTGAAATCGGAAGAACCAATGCAATAGGGCGTTCAGTTGGAATAAAATGATATCCAGTAAGGTAATAAATCGATAGAGGACTGAAAAAAATAAAAGAGCCTAGTTCAGTTTTATTCATATAATCTCTAATCATCTCAATTCTTGTTAGATGATTGTCTTTTGATATTGCATATTTATTCATTCTATCACTTCTATGAAAATCCAATAATTGTGCTTGTTGGTAATTTTTTTCTAAGTTCAATTAAATCTGGTTTATATAAAAAGAATGTATTGGATTTATATTCTTTTTTTATGAATTGTTTCCAATCCATTTCAATTCTTCCAATTGCTTTTAGAACCAAAAATTGCTCTATAAGTTCTCCTGAAATTATGTAAGTACCTGCTCCAAGATCACGTCTTCGTATAATAAGAATAGGAAGAAACACCTTTGTTTGTTTTTCAGAAGGACAAAGTTCACTTAGCAATTGAACTTCTTCTTCATCTATATAGATTTGAGCGTCTTCCTTTGTAACATAAAAATTGTAGCCTTTAAGAGCCATTTCTAAATTTACTCTTTTTTTTGGAAGATGCATATTTATAGAATCTATCTCATGTCTAAGGAATTTGGTTAATTTATCATTATCAAATCCCACTAAATTCACCACTAAAATTCAACATATTTTTTTGGAAAGAATATTTTGTCAATATTAGTGAATATTAGGAATGATCCAGAAATCATTGGTAAGAATAAAGTTAGTATACTTACAACAACAAAAATAAAAGCCGATCCTGCTAATTTTAAGAATAATACATCATTTTCATACAATGCTCCTGAAATATAAATTAAGATGATAGCAAGTACTATATTTATTATTAAATCAAGCAACACAGCGTAGCTGAACCATAATATCATATTTGTTTTTTTAGCATTGAATCGCCTAACAATTTTTCCTATTATGTATCCTATAGCAATTGCAAAAGGTATCCCTAGGATGATACTAACTGCGTTTATTGCTACGTATTGATTAAGTTCTGGAACTAAGGGGTAAGCGTCAACATTAGGATTCTCGATTCTAACTGAGATAATTGAAATCAAAAGATTTAGTAGATAATGTACTATAGCGATTAAGATTGAATACAATGATATAATGAAGAATTTTCTAGTGAGTGTTACTTCTTCGAGTGATTTAACTTTAAGTTGTTTTTTCTCTTTCTTTTGATCTTGTTTAGCAACAGAAATATCAGGAATCTTTGGTAACGAAATTTTTTCTGATTCTTTCTTTATATCGCTAGGACTAGGTATCGTTTCGACTGATGGTACAGAAGTATCTCCTTGGACTTCCACTTCTTCAGGTTCATTTGATTCTTTTTCAAATTCGTAATTACAAAAAACACACCGTTTTGAACCTTGAATATTTAAATTACCACATTCTTTACAACGAATAAATTCTTCACTCATCAATAACTAATAATAATTTTGGAATTAAAAAAGTATCTGAAAGAATCGTAAGTTATTCGTTAACAGAATTGTTTTTTGCATCTTTAATGAGCTTACTGAATAGTTTTTCTTGTTCTGATGGCAGTTTAGAAATTTCTTTTAATTTCTGAAGTAATTCTTTTTCTTCATCATCTAATTTGCTAGGAATACTGTAGTGAATAAGAATAAGAAAATCACCATAATTCATTCCATATTGAGTTCTACGTTGAATACCTTTTTTCTGGAGTCGTAAGATCTGACCTTCTTTTGTTTTCTTAGGAATCTTAACTTTTTCAGCTCCATAAGGAGTAGGGATTGTAATTTCTCCACCAAGGATTGCTAATGCATAAGGTATATCTAACTCTACAATAATATTATCACCTTGGCGTTTGTAAAAATCATGACTTTCAACTAATAATCTAACATAAAGGTCTCCTCTTGAGCCTCCTAAACGTCCTTCCTCTCCTTTATTTCTAATCCTCAACCTAAAACCCGAATCCACACCTGGTGGAATGTCTAGCTTGATCTTTTCATTTTCATCAGATCTCCCAGAACCACTGCAAGTTTTACATGGCTTATCTATAATTTGCCCTTTTCCATTACATTTACTACAAGCCTGTTGGGAAATATATCGAGTAAAACCCATTTGTCTTTGAACAGTTTCAACTCCAGAACCTTGACAATTTGGGCAGCTTTTAGGAGAAGTACCTTCTTGTGCTCCTGTACCATTACAGTCTGGGCATTCCTTCTTTATAGGAACTTCAACAATTTTCTTTGTGCCATATATAGCTTCTTCGAATCCTATTTTATAATCCATCAACAAATCAGAACCTTTTTGAGGACTTGAAGAACGACGAGTACGGCTTCTTCCTCCAAAGAATTGACTAAAGATGTCATCACCAAAAAAATCATCTCTAAATAATGATGAAAATAAATCAGAAAAAGTTGAAAAATCTCCAACATTTACAGAGGAGAAGTCTGATTGAACACCAGCAAAGCCATACCTATCATACGCAGATCGTTTTTCTGGATTTGATAAAATATCATAAGCTTCTGTTGCTTCTTTAAATTTCTCAGCTGCTTCAGGATTATCTGGATTTCGATCAGGGTGATATTCCATTGCTTTCTTTCTGAAAGCTTTCTTTATATCTGCTTCTGAAGCATCTTTAGTAACACCAAGAACTTCATAGTAATCTCTCTTGTTAGACATCTTACTTCCTCAACCAAATGGAGATATATGATAAAAAAAGTAAAGTAATAAAAATATTATCGGTATAAGAGAAAAGAAAAATGAAGATCTAATCTTCATCTTCTACCGGTTCATAATCAACATCGATTACTTGTTCTTCATCAATATCTTGTTTTGTTTGATCTTGGTCTGTAGGAGCTCCAGTACTATAAGTTCCAGGTTGAGGACCTGAATCTCCAGGTGCCTGGCCTGTTTCTGCATAGATTCTCTGAGAAAATTTCATCATTTCTTGCATCAGTTCTTCAGTTTTAGCTTTGATTTTTTTAGAGTCTTCCGATTCCATCTCTTTCTTGAGTCCTTCCAATTTGCTTTCAAGGTTTTTCTTTTCCGAATCAGTTAATTTATCTGCTAAATCTTTCAAGGTTTTTTCAGTTGAATAAACAGCTTGTTCTGCAGTATTTTTTGCATCGATAAGCTCTTTACGCTTGGAATCTTCCTCTTTATATTTCTCTGCATCATTTTTCATTTTCTCAATGTCTTCATCTGAAAGATGTGAAGATTGAATAACAATACTCTGTTTTTTACCAGTTCCTAAATCTTTAGCTGATACTTGAAGTATACCATTAGCATCTATATCAAAAGAAACTTCAATTTGTGGTATACCGCGAGGAGCAGGAGGAATTCCTACTAATTGGAATCTTCCCAAAGTTATGTTATCAGCAGCCATAGTTCTTTCACCTTGAAGAACATGGATATCTACAGAAGTTTGCATATCTGCAGCTGTAGTAAAAACATTTTTCTTGGTTACTGGGATAGTAGTATTTCGTTCAATTAGAGGAGTCATTACATTACCTAAGGTTTCAACACCTAAAGTGAGTGGGGTTACATCTAAAAGCAAGATATCTTTAACTTCTCCAGCTAATACAGCAGCTTGTACTGCAGCACCTAGTGCAACAACCTCTTCAGGTGCGACACCTTTATGAGGTTCTTTTTCAAAGAGTTCTTTCGCCATGTCTCTAATCATTGGCATCCTTGTTGCTCCACCTACTAGTATAATTTGGTCTAAATCGCTTGGTTTAATATTACCATCCTTCATTGCTTGCCTAGAAGGTTCTGCACATTTTTCGACCAAATCTTGTGTCATATCCTCGAACTTTGCTCGGGATAGTTCTAGGTCAAGATGTTTTGGACCAGAGGCATCAGCAGTAATGTAAGGAAGGCTAATATGTGCCTTTAGTTTTGTAGTAAGTTCAATTTTCGCTTCTTCTGCAGCATCTTTGAGTCTTTGAACTACTTTAGGATCTTTTGCTAAATCAATTCCTTCCTTTTTCTTAAATTCCTCAATCATCCACTCTATAACCCTTTGATCCCAGTCATCTCCTCCTAAGAGATTATTTCCACTTGTAGCAACAACTCGAAATAAACCTTCATCGAGTTCTAAAATGGAAACATCGAAGGTACCACCACCTAAGTCAAAAACAAGGACTCTCTCTGCACCTTCTTTATCGAGACCATATGCTAAAGCACTAGCAGTAGGTTCATTTACAATTCTAAGAACTTCTAAACCAGCAATTTCACCAGCATCTTTAGTAGCCTGTCTTTGTGAATCACTAAAATAAGCAGGTACTGTAATAACTGCTTTGTGGATTTTCTGACCTAGATAGGATTCAGCATCTTCTTTCATTTTAGATAAAATCATTGCAGAAATTTCTTCAGGTCGATATTCATTATCATAAGTTTTGAACGTAAACTTGGTACCCATTTTTCGTTTAATACTACGAATGGTGTGTTCAGGATTAGCAATAGCTTGCCTTTTAGCTTGGATACCAACTGTTCTTGTGCCATCTTCATTAAATGAGACAACACTAGGAGTTAATCTACCTCCTTCAACATTAGGAATAATTTCAGGTTTACCTGCTACCATGTAAGCAATACCAGAGTTAGTAGTTCCTAAATCTATACCAACAACGAGTTCTTTCTTCGTCTTTTCACTCATAAAATCACCTAGTCGGATTAAGTTATTTACACTATGTTTTAGCTTATTCGAAAGCTATTTTTTATGTTTGAAGGTGTCATTTAGTGATATATATATTTTACCATTATTAAAAAATAAATTATCTAAATTCTACACTTTTTTCTCTGTGTATTTCTTTGTTGTAAAAATATAAAAGTAAAAGCGAATTGAAATGATTTCATTATATTGAAACAGAATGTTTTTTCTTTTTATCGCTCTTAACTTGCTTCTTAGCTTTTTCATAATAAGGAGATTTAGATAGCATTATTGCTCTAACAATCGGTCTGAATATAATTATTATAAATCTTCTAAAACTGACTTTTCTTCTAAATTTTCTTAAGAAGTCTTTGAATGTAAATCTCTGAAAATGTAATAATTCTTGTGCTTCCTTTGTCTGCATAAAGTCACAGTGATAATAATCATCTAAATTTTTAGCTTTCCTGAAAGCTTCTTCAGGCAACATCCCTACACCTATAGCATCTAGAATCAATGAAACAAAATCTCTTTGATATAGTTGATTTCCTTCTCCTCCTCCAATAAGAAGAGTTTTACCTATAGTTTCTGCAGATAGTGCGTTTACACAAGCTAATGCTACATCTCTCGAATCAACAACCTCTATTCTTTGATCTAGCGGAATTTCGTACATTATTTCAGGTATTGTCCAACCTAGCTCATATGGTGTTATTGCCCCAAATCTGAGAATAGTCCAAGGTATTTTTGTTTGTCTCAAGTATTTTTCTACTTCTATTTTATGATGAGCATAGTTATCATATTCTAGCGGATTTAGTGGATCATCGACTTTTGTCGGAGGTATATGAGCCATTCTATTTCCATGAACTGCAATTGATGAAGCATAAACAAATTTAGGAGGTTTTTTCATCAATGCTGCTACTTTAATTAGGTTAATTGAACCTTTCACATTAACATCATATGCTAGTTTAGGGATTTCATATGCTAAAGGAGGAATAATTGCAGCAAGATGAATTATAAACTCCACATCTTGTATAATTTTCCTTATCATCTTAGAATCCCTAATATCTCCCCAAACAACCTCAAAATTTCCTTTTCGTTGTAATTTATTCTTTATTCGTACATTCTTAGAATTTTTCAAATCAAAACATCGAATTGAATATCCTCTTTCTATCAGAATCTCAACAGCATTCTGACCTACATTACCAAATGCCCCAGTTATTAGAACCTTCATGATTTAATACTGTTCTCCACACTTATGAGATATTCAGTGCAACCGTAATTACAAGATTTTAGAATTGTATTTACACGCTATGAGAATTTCAAGAAAGGTTTCATTTGAGTATTTATAAAGAATAGAAAAGTGTTTTTGTTTTTTTTCAAACCACAAAAACACTATAGGCTCTGTGTTTTCCGTTGCACATAATTTTATATAGGAGCAAGTTTTAATTTATAATACCATGTCGCTACCTACTTTTAAAGAAAAAGCAAGCAGAGTAAACTTCTGTATTATAAGGTGGTTACTGCAAATCGTATATGGTTTTGTTATAATGCTAGTAATGTGGCTCTTTGGAATCATAATTGGTTTTACATTTTTCATTAACTGTATTACCGTTTTGATTATGGGTAAGAGATTCAAACTGCATTATGATTTCGTCTTGAGAATAGCAAAATGGTTAGGACACGTATACATGTACTTCTTAGCTGCTACAGACGATATTCCACCATTGTTCCCACCAGCATAATCAATACTTTTTTCGTTTTTTTTATTTTTTTTCCTTATACAAATAAATATAACATAGTTGTTTTATTATAATCAAAAAGATAGAGAGTAAAGGTGAGATAATGGACATCGATGAAATAGAAACACCTTATTTATCTGAGGAAGTACATCTGGCTAAAATCACTCCTTTACGTGTAATTTGGGCTATGTTTAAACTAACCTCATGGCAAAATTTTGCGCATCATCCGACTTGTAGTGTTTATAAGAATCATTATTTTAACTTAGGAAGAATCAAATTATGTGTTGGTTGCACAAGTTTGTATTCAATGTTAGGAGGATTTCTAATAGCTTTCTTCTCAGCTTATGATTTTTTCTTAAATAATGCTATTATTCTTCCTATTGTCTATTGTGCAGGTATTATTGCACTAGGTCTACATTTATTATTACATCCAAAAAATAAATGGTTCAAAGCTTTGTTTAGAGGTATTTTAGGTTTAGCAATTGGTGCGTATATTTCTATTATAGTACTAGGACCTACATGGTGGATCAGATTAATTCTTGGTTTATTGATTCCAGTTGAATTAGTTCTCTTTACCATCGTTAGAGGAAAACGTGCCAACTTAGAATTGTGTGAAACATGTCCTTTGCACATAGCTGAACCTCCTTGTGATCCAATGAAAAACACAGAAATAAAAGCAGCTAAAATAAATCAAATGATCGATTCTCAGATTGATAACCTTAAGAAATATACTGCTGAGTCCAAGAAGAAAAAAGAAGAAGAATTAGAAGTGTCCAGTGAAAAGGAAATTGAAGAAAACTCAGAAGAATAATTTACTTACAGATACAATTCTCCTTTTAAAACAAGTTTTGTTTTCCCAACTATTTCTACTCGTTCATCCTCAAGCAATCTGACACTTATTTCTCCACCTCTAGACGAAATTTGTCTTGCTTTCATCTCGGTTTTAAATAACTTCTTTGACCAATAAGGAGTAAGAATAGTGTGTGCTGAACCTGTTACAGGATCTTCACTTATTCCCACCCAAGGTGCAAAGAAACGTGAAACAAAATCTACATCAGATGTACTCTTTGCTGTAACAATTACTCCTCTAATATCTTGTTCTAAAGGGAGTTTTTTTAGTTTTGAAAAATCTGGTTTAAGATATTTTACCTCTAATTCAGTTTCAACTTCAATTAAGAGATCTGTTACACCTTTAGCATATCCAGCACTTACGTATTTTTCTATGCCTAAGGCAGATAATAACTTATCTGGAACTGAGATTTGTTCTGGGTCATTTTTAGGAAAATTAAGTGCTATGCTATTGTTGAATCTTTTAGCTGAGAGTCTTCCACTCATAGTGTCAAAAAAAACTTCCTCAGCTTTCACATCAAGCTGGTAAAATAGAATCGCTGCTGTGGCTAGAGTTGCATGTCCGCACAAATTTACTTCCACTTCAGGGGTAAACCACCTCAGAGAGAAAACAGTTTGTTCAATAACAGGAATATCTCTATTTACTCTAACAAAAGCTGTTTCTGATAAGTTCATTTCCGCAGCTATTTTTTGAAGTATTTCATCATTGAATTCATCGTATAAGACACACACTGCAGCAGGATTTCCTTTGAAAGCTTCTTCGGTAAAAGCATCAACCTGATATAACGATATATTATCTGTTTTTAACTCCATAAACTCACTTATGAAAAAGTAAGCTGATACTATTTTAAAAATTACAGTATCAATACATTTTCTTATAAAGAAAAAACTGAGGTTCAAAAAAATTTATGAAGTATTCCAATATAGTTCTTTTATGAAACGAAAAGCAATTATTGTTTCAACTGTCTTTCTATTCTCCATTTTGATGCTACAAATGAGCTCCATGATGATTTTAACATCAGTAGCACAAGAGAAAAAAGGATTTGATATTGAGATTGTTCAAGATGCTACATCACAACAAGAACAGCCCATAATTGACTCAATTCGAACCTTAGTCTTACATTTCAAAAATAAAGCTTCGTTCAATAATTACGTAGCTAATAATGAACCTTACTTAGTTTTTGAAAACTTAAAAATGGTAGTAGAACAAGATTTGTTAAGCAAGAAAAATGAATATAATAAAATCAAGGGAGTAGATCGTGTTTTTGATTTAACTAACTCAAAAATGGAATTCACAGGATCTGTTTCCACAACAAACGACATTGGTATGGATACCATTGCATCTAGAGATTTAATCAATTTAGAACCGCTATGGGATTTAGGGTATAAAGGTGGAACAACTGTAGTTTACGATGTTGATTCTGGAATTTATACTGGACACGTTGACTTTACTGGAAGAATTGACACTACTAATAGTAAATCATTTCTGCTTGATATCTACGGATACGACGGTAATGACCTTTCTATTGATGATTCCAATGGTCACGGTACTCACACTGCAGGAATTGCAACCGGTGCAGGTATTGGTAATCCATCATATATTGGTATGGCTCCAGAAGCTGGAATTCTTGTCGCTCGAGTCGGTGGTTCTGGTCCTGAGATTTACACTTTAGCTGCATTAGCTGCCTTGGATTATGGACCTACAATCGGTATAGATACTGCTAACCTCTCATGGGGTGGTGGTGACAGTGAAGGTATGAGCGCTACTGAAATTGCTGTTGAAGAACTTATAAGTCAAGGAGTTGTTGTTGCTGTGTCTGCAGGTAATGAAGGAGAAAGTGGCTTCTTTACAGTAGGTGCACCTAGTACCGCTCCAAACGCTATTTGTGTCGCTGGAACTGATGTAAATGGTGCAAGATATGGCCCAAGTTCTAAAGGTCCATCTGCAGATGGATACATTAAACCTGATGTTGCTGCAGCAGGCAAAGATATTATAAGTTGTTCTATTGCAGGCCCTTCACAATATGTTATGTATAGTGGAACCTCTATGGCTGCACCTCATATAGCAGGTGGGGCTGCAGTTTTAATAGATGCTCTTAAAGATCAAGGAATCACCTATGATCCTGGTCTGATTAAAGCAGCTCTGATGAAATCAGCAGATCCTGGAACAATGTCTTATTTAAGTTATGGTGCTGGTATACCAGATTTTTATGATGCATATCAGAGGATACTAGCTGCTCCTACAAATGGAAGTGGTTTTCCCGCAATAATTTGGGCGATTCCTAATTATCCGATTGTAACCTACAGAGAAATTCCTCAAGGTTTTCATGCAGAATTATTTGTAGAATCGGTTTCATCTACTCCATGGAATGATCTCCCACCTGTAATAACAGGGAATGTAAGTACTATAGTTAACTTGAATACAACTTCTTGGACTGGACCATGGACTAAGAATTATTATTTGGCAATCGACATTCCAGATGATGCAACCCTAGGTGTTTATGATGGTTATATCACTTTCGAAACAGCTGGTGGAGTTACTGCTCAGACTTATCTTAAATTCACCGTTACTGAAGGAAAAGGTAAAATTTTGTATGCAAAGATGTTTACATCTTGGGGAATTGACAATCTTCTAGGTCAATTTAGCACTGCTATCACAGACCTAATAGATAGGGGTTATGCAATTAATGAATACAAATGGTGGAATATAACAGGTGATGCTAATGTTATTACAGAAGATTTGCTTAGTGACTATGACGCAATTTGGCTAGCTGATCCATTTGATAGACACTTTGATGTGAATCTTGATTTAGTAGGATATACAGAAATCACGGATAGTGAGATAACAGCGATTCAAAACTTTGTTTCAGGTGGTGGAGGTCTATTCATAGAATTCCTTGGATTATCCGAATATACATCAGGAGCTATAACAGTTCTAGATGGCAATAATATCACCAGATTGAATGAACTGATTGCACCTTTTGATATTTCAGCCAATGCTAATCCATATGTATTTGCTAGTGCTCAAAAAGCAAGAGTTATCCAAGCACATGCAATAACAGATGGAGTTGACTACATTGATCAGTATGGTACAAATCTTTATGCTGGTGCAAATGCTGAAGTATTGGTAACATATAACAATAAAGCAACGACAGTTATACATGAAAATAGTAATGGTGGTCGAGTAGTTGTAATATCCACGAATTTCTTCATGGACTCCTCAGGATATAAGAACTCGTATAATTCAGGTACAGCTAATGATGTATTCACTCAGAACCTATTTAAATGGCTGACTGCGAAAGAGAAAATCACTGGAAGTTATGTAAAAGATACTACAGGAGCTGATTTCACCATTGAATCTCTCAATCCTGGAGCAGTTCTAACTGCAACATTAACAGTAGGTACATCAACTAGTTCAGCTACTTTAACTGATGATGGTGGTGGTATGTATAGTTACCGTCTGACCTATGCTGCAGAAGATTATTACACTTTAAGAGTGATGAGTTCTGATGACAAATATGTCGGAGAGATACTCTATGATGTTACACCACCAGAAGTCCAGTCAACCAATTGGGTCAACAATACTGTTCCTGCAGGCGCAAGACTAGATTTTGTCATACAAGATGCAACATCGAATCTTGTTAATTTTTATGCGAAAGCAAATGGTGTTACAGATTATAGTATGACTGGTTCAGGTAAAACAAGAACATTTAGTGTGTTTACAAGTAGTTTAATTGCAGATGAAATGAATTATCTAGAAGTCTATGCGACTGACGAAAATGGCAATGTACTTCTAACTACTTTCACTATTCCACTAGGTGGTGTGGAAACTTCAACTACCCCAACTAGTGAAGGAGCTTTACCTTTAATAGGCATATTAATTGGTTTAATGTCTATGGCAGTTGCTGTTTTTGTAATTAGAAGAAAGAGATAATATCTCTTTTTTTCCTTTTTTCTTTCATCAGAAGATTTTTAACATCCTTAAATTTCGTTTCAATGAAGTTTATTACATTTAAAACAGTTTGAGGTAGAAACTAGTGGTAATTGCTAAAGGAACAGCTTTAATTAACAGCATAATTTCAAGTATTACAGCTGTAAGTTTCATTTTAGCAATCCTATTTTGGATACTTTATAATATAACATGGCAATTTATTATTTTGGGTTTAGTTGTAATAGCTTTTGTTTTTATTCTCTGGACTTTTCGAGATCCACCAAGGGAGATTGAAACTGATTCTTCTCACATACTTGCTCCAGCAGATGGAAGAATAGTTGAAATAGAAGAAAGAGAGCAAGGAATCTACAATGTTATCAGAATGTCTCCTTTTGATGTTCATATGACGAGGAGTCCAATTAATGGAGAGGTAAGAGAGATTGAGTTTAAGAAAGGTTCTCATTGGCCAGCATACTTTCCCAAATATACAAAGAAAAATCAGAGGAATAAAATTACAATAAGAAATCAAGAACAGAACACAACTGCAATTGTAACTCAGGTCTCTGGCATATATGCCCGTAGAACAGTCGCATATGTTAAGGTAGGAGATAAAGTAAAACAAGGAGAAGTTATTGGAACGATCAGATTTGGTTCTATAACAAGTATAGAGGTAATAAACGACAAAAAATATATACTAAACTACAAAATAATGGACATAGTAAGAGCAGGAGTCTCTGTTCTAGCTGAAAGCAACCATAACAGTGATTGAATGGATTGGCAAGACATATCTTTTCTTCAGAAAAAATGGATAAGAATATCAGCTCTAATTTTAGCTAATTTTATGACTTTTGGAAGTATCGCATTATCAATAACTGGAATAGTTCTTACATTTGTAGAACCAGACAATTTTGCGTTTTGGTTTGCGAAAATTATGGCTGTGTGTTCAATTTTTGATTTTACAGACGGAAAATTAGCTAGAATAGCTGGAAGTAGAAAATTAGCTGTAGATATAGACACAATTGTAGATTCTGTTTCTTTTGGTATTTTTCCTGCTATTTACATCGGTTATACTGTTTCTAAATGGGAAAATATCGGAATTTGGAACATAGTTATTGGTGTATTGACAGGTTTAATTTTCTTAACAGCAGTATGGTTTCGTTTATTTAGGTTCATTAAAAGAGATCCTCTTCATACACCATATTTTACAGGACTACCAAGTCCTTTTGCTGGAATGGTTATCGCTTGTTTAGTAATTTTTCCAAACACACAACCTTGGGTAATGATGGTTTCGACAATCATTATTTCTGGTTTTATGATATCAAAGATACCCTTTCCCTCTTTCAAAGGCGTCCCAACAATTTTTGATTGGTTCTGGATTGCAACAACTGCTATATCTGTATTTTTATTTGCCATCTTTCCTTTTTCCCCAACTAATCTAATGATATATCCTGCTTATATTATTGCAACTTTAATGGTAATATATCTTACAATAAGTCCAGGATATGCAATGAAATTAGAGAAAAAATTGGATATAACTAGAAAGGATGAAAAAGAAGAATAAAAAGAGATATTATTGTTTCTTCAATTTTGTTAAAGCGATTTGTTCAAAACCATAAGCATTAGACATAACTGCATTTTCAGGGAAAAGAACTTCATCAACGTTTTTGACAATGTTAGCTTCAAAGAAAGCTTGTTTAAGATAATCCCCAAATACATAAGCACCACCACCGCATATGATAACTTTTTCAATCCATGCGTCAGGTGGCAGATTATTCAAAAGTCTGTTACTTTCATCTACTATTACATCTGCAATAGAACCAACAGCTTGATCCATAGCTCCACCTATATCTAATGCTTTACCTCCAACAAGAATATTCTTTTTTCCTTGTTCGATAGCCATCATCAAATCAAAAGGTCTGATAATTTTACCAGATTTTTCTTGGATTGCTCTGGACAGTGCATTTGTAAGACTATCAACAGCTTCTTCAAGTGAACCAGAAGCAGCTCTCATCATATTCCCCTTATACATACACAAAATATCAGTAGTTCCATGTCCAATATCAACTATTATCGAATCAACTGCTGTTTGAACTCCACTAGTTTTTAACGAATGCCAATAAGTACCATATGGTTCAGGGGCAATGAAAACCTGCTCAATGAGAATTTTCATCTGCTTAGCTTCACCAGTAGCATCATTTCTGATTTTTATCTCATGGGTTCCTTTTAGTCCTCTACTTAACTGTCTGCTTTCTTCTACTCCAGTTGCTATTGGTACTCCTGTAGCAACAACGAATTGCTCATAACTTGAATTCATAATGAGGCTAAGAATTGCTTTTAATGCAAGTAGACTATTTTCAATTGATTTCATTTTTCCTTCAGTAGCAAGAGGTTTTCTTATTTCACTCTGAAGTCTTGCTAATTCACCAATATACACCTCTTGACCTTTTGAATCTTCGATAATGAGATTGTTCAGCCAGCTTTTATCAGAGGACATCCCTTGCCATCCAGGATTGGGAGTACCGATAACTGAAGGTATTCGATAATGATGATCTCCAGAAGTTAATTTGATTGTACTTGTTCCTAAGTCTATTCCTACAGCGTTAGTCATGGGTGCGATAGGCATATAATTCACCACTGTTTTTTTTTCATGATTTCATTATATAAACTGTTTGACTCTAACAAGAAAGATTCTTGTTACTGGTTAGACAGTTATATTCAATATATAATAAATGAAATGATATAAAAGCTCGGTGATAAAATTAAGATGAAATTGATACAAAATTAGTCAAGTTTAAATATATACTGAAAATTCTGTTTTTATATTCAATTATCTGTTAAACAAATAGATTTAAAGGATTCAAAACCGTAAACATAATAAGAAGCTTTAATCTGGCAAAAGTATATAAATGCTTAAGCCATATAAATGCTAGCACACACACATACATAACCCTGGTGGTTAGAAATGTTTAAGCAAGATATGGACGAACTAGAGGTGAGGGCACAGATTGATCGCGTTCTACGACAATCAGCTCAACTATTTACCATTGGGAATGGTAAAAGAGTTCGTTTAAATGAAGCTATACGCCTTAGAGAATTTAATGCTGTTATGGGGTTAATTATTGCTTATAGTGCTGGTTCTTTTATGAGTCTTGATCGTTTTCATTTAGAAGGTGCTCATCCAGTTAGATATAAAAGAATCATCAATAGACTCAATTGCTATAGTGGTCAAGTAAGTGCTGCTTTAACACTAGAAATGTTGCGAATACGAGATCAAACTAAATTAAGCAAGTATGAATTAATAAGATTAGTACAAGATAAGTATTTTAACGCCAAACCAATAGGAACAAGAGACATCACAGAATCTCTTAATCGGATGCTTAGAAAAACTATGGATGAGTATTTCAAATTTGAAGATAGATATTTCCGTAGAACCAATTTTGAACTCCGATTAGTAGAAATTCCTAAAAATACTCCTTACGAACTGGCTAAAATTAGTCTGGATAATGTAATCCAATTCTAAACTCTCATCTCAATTGTTGGAAAGTTCTATATCGGTTTTTGCTATTAGCTAACTAAATTCAATCCAATTATTGTAATGAATTTTAAAATCCAAGTATGAATGTTGATATAGTGCTCTACTTACATACTTTGGACATACTCCAATCTTTGTTCTACAGCTAGTTGAGTCAGTTTTTGTATAGGTCTAACAATTAACCACACTGATTCGGGGCGTTTATCAATTCTCAGTCTATTATTTTCATCAAAGAACTCTTCTCTTTTAGGTGATGTTAAAAGAGCAAGCAGATCATTTCGAGCATTTAAACAACTACCAGTCATTACAAGATTTGCAGCTTTATCGTCCCGAATTGCTCCTGCATCAATTAACAATTTGATAAGTTCCCTTTTATCAATTCTATCTTCAGCTGGTAAATCAGATTTGTTTATATAAGCAACAACTGGTATTTTTGTTCCAAATTTTTCTCCTATCATCTTTTTAGCTTCATCGATAATCTTTTCATTTTGACCTTGTGCTACATTTTCGAAATTTAAAAAGATAATAACAGCGTCTACTCCCTTCATAACAATGTCTCTTTGAACTTTATGTCTTTCTTCACCTGGAATTGTCCATAATTGATATCTTAATCTATCAAATTTCTTTCCTCTAAAAGGTGGTGTTTGAAAGACACCTTGATCGAAAAATACTGTTCGACCAGAATCATCTTGTATTTTAGTCAAGGAAGACACAATTGTCTTCGGATTTTCCATTCTTCTTAGTGCATTAAAAACTGTTAGCATGCTGGTCTTCCCACTCATGGGTGGTCCAAATAACACGATTTTAATGGTTGGTTTCCCTTCTCTATCAACGTTAAAAATGTCAGATAGCTCTAGTTGACTCATGAATATTCATTCAATAACTCTGTATATAAAATTTATTTTGGTTTCTTATAAGAAAAAAATATTTTCCCCTCACAGAGTTATCATTTTCTATATTTTTTGATTAAAATTGGAATAGATATTACTGAGATAGCTAAAAGAATCAGAAACCAAGGTGAAAAATCAAGAAAACCTGTATTTGTATTAGAAGTTGGAATTCCTTCAGCAATGAAATGGTCTGATTCTGGAGATCTAACAGTTCTATCAGCATATCTAAAACTAACCTTAATATAATGTTCTCCTTTTACTGTACTCAAATCTACAAAACCTACTCCCCAGTCATTTGTTACAGAATTATAATTTATAGAGAAAGAATTTATTGTATCACCATTTTTATCATATAAGAGTATCATTGTTTGAACATTCTCAGTAAAGGCTTCCCAACCTCCTAACTGAGTATAGCTAGCATTTACAGAAACATATAAAGCGGTGCTATCAACGTTTAAAGACACTTCAGGTTTTTCAACCGTTAAAATCTGAGTTACAGTTAATACATCTATTAATTCTCGACCATATTGTGTTGAACTTGATGCTATTACGTATACTTCGTAAGTATTTTCAGTAAAGGACTGTAATGAAAACTCTAAATACCAATCTAATACTACTGAATAATTCATAATTATAGAATCATAAACTATCGAAGTCCCTTCATATCTGAATTGTGCATACACTTCTACACCTGTTTCATTGGTTATTTCTGTATCATTCTCATCTAAAATTACTACATTTGTTAATGAAAAATTCCAAGTATTGCTGTCATATGAGAAAACATGAGAATCTATATACAAAGCTGCTCCTTGAGCTAGGCTAAAATCTACATAGTAAATAGTTCCTACTGTAAATTGATCGTCATTGGAAACATAGGGAGTAGATGAATCCATAATGCTAGTGATGATATATGCTTTATCAACTATAGTTCCATTTAAAAACTCAGTAATTGAACCAGATTGAACACTTGTTGCTACTGACCAGCCATCTAGATCATGTATAGCTATTGAGATTCCTAAATACTTACTACCAACAGAATCTGTTTCTAACATCATTTTATCAAGAGGTGAGTTCAGCTTAGCTGAATAAATACCATAATATCTATTCACCCTATTAGTCTTAGTAATCGGAAAGGTTGTTATAAGATCATAGTCCATAGCTATATCGAGGTTTTCAAAACCATATAAACCCCCATCAAAAGAGGTATCATCAACATATAAAGCTGTAGCCCAATTTAAGAAAAGATCATTAAAAGCAATAGTTACACCTATAGAACTTAGAGCATCTTCTACACCTTGTGCACCTACAGAGGTTTGAGCAACTAAGTTTTTTATTGCATTAACACCATACTTTTCAGCAAAATAAAAGATGAACATATAAGAACAACCATAGTCATTTCTGACATCTCTTCCTCCTTCGCTTAAGTAATTCCAGTATAATAAGCTAGTGTCAGGATAATGAGCAAAATTATCTCTAGCAAATAGAGTTAAATTATCAACTACATCATATCCGCAAAGATATTTAGCAAATTCAGCGCAACCTTCATCTACCCACCATCTTTCGTAAACATCATAATTAAACTGAATAAGATGCTGAAATTCATGCGCGAGAACACCATAGGTTGTAGAGTAATCAACATAAACCATTTCCCTTTGATTAGAATTTGTAGCAACTACCTCATTTTTCATATCAAAATATCCAGCTACTCCACCATCTAAAGTTGCCATAAGAATAGTAACTCGAGGATCACCATCAATATCACCAAGATTACCATCTGGATTACCGAAATATTGGACATCATGTGGATAAATATCAGTATCAAATTGATTTTGCCACAACTCAGCTTTAGCTGTTGCACTTGATTCGCCATAACTTGAGATTATACTATCTAAAACATACACATAACAATTTGTTCCTTTAGCAAGCATAGTTGCAGATTTTTGGACATATTGATAGTTTGTAACTGCAAAAGATTCAATAATATAGAAATTTCTTGTATCTCCAATATTCTCTTCATTAAATACTTCTTTTTTAATAGTAGGTTGTTCATCCATCAAATTAGGTTGTTCTGCTAACAACTTATATTTCAAAATTTGAGTTGGATTTGTAGGCTCTTGTTCAAATAAAATATCAGCTAATTTGTTATAATAATCCGAGTTAGAAGCTTCTTGAGTGTTTAATCCAGTACTAGGAATAAAATTGCTAATTGTTAATATCAACAAGAAGGAAACGAGTAAATAGATGGGAAATTTAGAGTTCTTAAACATTAAATTAACCTCTTATTTTATCTACGTGTACAAATCAATAAAAAGGTTAACAAATTAGCAAAAAAATCGATGTTTCAGAGGAAACCAAAAAATGCAGCTATATTTGCTGGAGTCGTGTTAAAAAAGAAGATTGAATAAACACCCACATATATAGCTATAATAACAGCTTTGAAAATTAATGTAAGTAAATAATTTGTTATAAAAAGCATGACTGCTAGAGAGATAAGTTTTCCAGCTGTAAGATTTCTTTTTGCATGTTTTTGAGCTGAAACCATCTCTTTCCCCCAATAGGTTTCATCTTCACGTTTGAATTGCCAATAATCCTGATAATCTTCCTCGTCAGATTCAGGGTCACAAATAACTCTTATTTTGTCAGTTATCTCTTTTCCTTGAATATCTCTTCCTACTACTGAAATTATTAGTGAAACTGCTTTACTAGGAGGAGTTTTGAAGATTTTAGGTATTATCAGAAAACTTTCTCTTTCATCGATTTTCTGAGGAATGGCTTTATCATTGACCATTATTTGGATAGATTCTTTTTCTACTTTCTTTACATCATATCTTACACGAATCTGAAAGTTTTCTGGAGTAACAGATTGATCATCTGGCTCTACAATCCTCATTTTTGGTGGAATATTATATCTACTTAAACCACCCATACAGCCACCAATAATCAGAAAAACTGCTGGTATTCCTGTATAAAAATAAACACCTGCAATTTCTGTAAACGATGCTTGAGTTAAAGTATCTACTAATATCCACATAATAATTTCAACTAAAAGGATTATCCCTCCCCATTTTAAACAGAACCAGCCTATTTTCTTTAGTTTATCATTAAAGGTGAGACTAAGATAGTCAATTTTATCCTCTTTTCTGTGTAAAAATGAGAAACGCATCCTAATCACTTACTATATACTTGAACAATGCAAAAGCATAGAAAACCATCAATGCTGCAAGGTGTATACCAAATACAGCTCCTACTGTACTAGAATATCCCTCGATAGGTAATTTTCTTGCAACAGAATAGACTAATAAAGTACCACCTCCAAATAATAGAGATACGCTAACAGCTAAAGCTGCCATCATTTTAAAAACGACAACATCAAATTGTCTATCTGGCTTTGATTTTGTTTTTGGAGGTTTCAATTTGTTCATAGAACCACGATATTTTTTCTAATGCTTTGATTTATTTAATAGTTTTGATTTGCTGTAAGAAAGCTAGAGATTAACATGTGTTGATTTAGTCACATGGTGAAAGATCTTCTTCTTGAGAAAGAATTACTTTACCACCTTCCTGTTCAATATTTACTCTTCTTTGTACTTTCAAATTATCTACAATATGTCTAGGGAGTTGAACAGATCCAAACCTATCAAGATACACTTGATGCATATCTTTAATTGTTCTCAGATCTTTTGTTGGAGCAAAACCAGAAATTCTACCGTTTACAATTTGTATCAGTCTATCAGTTGATTTTGCCACATCGAAATCATGGGTCACCATAATTGCTGTTATACCATGTGATTCATTCAAACTCCTAAAAAATTTCAATAACTCTCCTGAGGTCTTAGAATCAAGCTCACCTGTTGGTTCATCAGCTAACAATAATTCTGGTTCATGAGCCAACGCACAAGCTAATCCAGCACGCTGCACTTCACCTCCAGAAAGTTGTCCTGGACGATGATTAGCTCGATGCAATAATCCCACCTCGTCTAATAAACTATTTACTCTTTTAATCCTCTCCTCTCTTTGAAGTCCACTTAACCTTAGAGGTATCTCAATATTTTGCTGAACATTGATTTCCCAGATAAGATTTCTATTAGGCAATTGCCAGAGTGTACCTACTTTTGTTCTACGATAAATATTACGAGTTTCTTCATTTAATTGATCCAATCTAATATCACCAATACGAACAAATCCTGCTGTAGGTTCTGCCATTCCAGATAGTATGAGAAGAAGAGTTGTTTTTCCACTTCCAGAGGGTCCAATTATTGATATGAATTCCCCTCTTTCTATTTCCAACTCTATTCCCCTCAATGCTGGGACTTTGTAATAAGTTTCTTTAGCTTGATAAACCTTGATTAAATCTCTTATTTCTATATATGACATTTTTTCACCTATGCAGATTGTCTTAATTCTGTACCAACTTCATTTTTGGAGATACTAATAGTAGGTATTATAGCTCCAGCAAGTGAAGCAACAAGAAGTATTGCTAATACTATTGCTATTTGCCCAATTGGGAAATTCATATGGTAAGTTGGAACATTACGATTGATAGATAATATAGACATTAACATGATTGATCCAATAAATCCAACTACTAAACCAAGTAGTGAACTAAATGAGAGCATCGTTGTATAGATTGACAAGAAATATTTATTGAGTTGTCCAGAGGATATTCCGATAGCTTTCATTGTTGCAAGTTCTTTATTCTTATCTATTAGCTGTATTGAAGCAAATAAACCTAATATTATGGCATTTATTGCAAAAGACATAAGCAATGTGGAATTTATTGCTGAATAAAGTATAGAAGATCTAGGACTATCAGGTTTTACAAATAATTCTCCTTCAACATTATATACCTGAACTCCTCCTCCTACTAAAGTTTCTATTTGATCTGCGGTATCAGAGATATCAAATCCTTCTTTTACTTTAATATAAAGATAGTTTATTGAATTCAAATAATTGTATTGTAAGAAATCCATAATATTATCTGGACCAACAAAATGGAAATAAGTTGATCTCACATTATCCAATGTTAAGGATCTCAAGAAATTTGGCCATACATTGAAAGTATCAAGAAACTTGAATGTTACATCAGTATAAAAAAATGGAGACCCATATTCATCTCTATGACTCTCATTATATGCCCAATAAGTCATGGTCATTTTACTCCCTATATCATATTTGAATAAGGAAAGCTCGTCAACTTGGCCTATAACAAAAGTAGAGTTTACTTGACGGGCATAAGCAACATCAGCTAACAATTTATCCAGTGATGATTCACTGAAATCCGATCTAAAATATGCTGCTTGTTTAAAAGTATCAGGATTTATAGCTAGAACCGAGACTATCGTAGATACACCTTGAGGATCACGAATATTTACAAATCGAACTATAGATGTGGCTTCTATTTGAGTCATATTTTCTATTGTATCTCTAAGAATCGTATTTTCAATTGGAAAGTTTCTAAGTAGGATATCGGATCCTAGATCATATTGTGCTCCTTCATAATTGAAATCTTGATAAGTATAAGGTACAACAATGGATGCTACAACTAGTGAGAATGATAAACACAGAATTATAGAAGAACGTGAATAGCTTTTTTGATATCTGAAAATCTCCCTTAAGCTAAGAGATGGTATGTCCCATTTTAATTTAATACTTAATTTAATGAGCAATTTAGCAAACAAAGGTAGAATTCTTTGTGCAACTAGAATCATCCCAAATATCGTCAACACAATAGCAGGAATACCTATATATCGAGCTGTTTGATATCTGAATGCTTGAAGTGCAGGTGTTTTATAAATAATCCAGATAACAACTCCAACTACTAAAATTGCGATATCAACAAAGTATTTGTAGAACGTTGGTAATTTTTTCTCAACCTTACCATAATCATCAATATCTCTTTTACGTAAAAGAGTGATAGTATTGAATAACTGAATCAGAATTATTGCTCCTATACTTCCAAAAACTGCTACAGATACTGAAGATAACTGTAGTTGAAGCGGGATGGAGTTATTATTGAAGGATAGATAACCTGAACTTCTAGTTAGTAAGGAAGCTATAGGGATACCTCCTGCAACACCTATTATTAGTGATATACTTCCTACAATAAACGATTCAAGAGCTAGATAAGATCCAATTTCGACTCTGCCTGTTCCTCTATCTGCAAGAATTGTTAATTGTCTATCTCTTTTCTTTCTCACTAAATTCGCTGCATATATCGTAAGAATAACAGTTAAAGCAATTATAGGAGCTAAAAATGCTAGCATAAATGTCTGATAAAGGTTATATTCGTTGCGAAATTGCTCTATCAAATCTATTAATGGAGAAGTAATCCTAACAGAAAGATAATCAGCATATGTAAGGTATGCTTCTTTAAGTTTGTTTCCAAGAATTTTAAGTGTGTTAATTTCATCATTTAATTTAAATGCATCAATAAGTGTAACATCATAAAACAGATCTTCCGTAATATCTCCAGAATCTACAGATTTAGATATATCATGTAGTCTATTACCCGCAATCGGCCAGAGAGAGATTACTGCTGCAGAATCAGTTAATCCAAGAACTGTCTCTAATGGAATGCCATATTTGTATTCTAAAACATTATACTTCTGTAAGTCATCAAGAAAAACAATACCAGTCACATTTACAGATGTTTGAGCCCCAGGATCTGTTAGAGAATCTTCAATATCTAAAGAGACCGGAATATAGAGGTTAAGAGGAGAATAAAGGTTTATAGATGAATGATTGTAAAAATCATGTGTCATTAAAACTATAGCTTGATCATTGGAAAATGGTTCTGGAGCTGTGCCCATGTCGATATTCTGTTCTATATATGTCCACAACTTCCCATGAGTACCATATAAAGGCATATTTGGGAGAACGGAGGTATTAGCGAGTGGATCAAACGTTTGCGTGAACGTTGACCGTCTGAAATAAAGGTCAATCTGAGGGACACGCTCAGTAGCATTAGCAAAATCAATTGCAAGCTCTGCAATTCTCAAGAAACTGTTATAGTGGTCATAAGTAGCTTCTATATTTACAGTATCTACTTCCACTTGAACATATCTTCTATCTTCATCAGCTAAATAGAGATCAAAAGCTTGGAACTGATAAGAATAAATAAAAAACACATATTGAGTGATTACAGAGACAGCTAAAGTTACTCCTACCGAAGAGATTAAAGCATATTTCCAACCAGCTTTGAAGAGAGGTTTGAATAAATGTAATCCTGGTAAAAAGAATATTGTAATTAAATCCACCAAAGGTAAAATAATAATAATAACAGGAGAAAAAAACCAAAGTAAAGTGAACATCAATTTCTGGTAGAACACCATGTCTTCCATTTTAGAATTAAATAATACACTGTAAAATGACCTTGTTGTAAGAAAGAAATTTTGCAGTAGATAACGTCTAGACTTCTTTAAACCATTGTTATCTCTCTTCATTAATTTCAGAACACCTACATACACCTATAAGCGTTTTTCTTTGACCAGAAAAACCTTTTAAATGCTTTCATAAAAAACATTTTTGTCGAAAATTCGAATAATTCGAATATTACGAAAAGTTCAAATATTCGAACAATTCAGATGTTGTCTAGATAATATTACGTGATATTAATGGATAAATTCGAGAAATTGGCTCTAGAGGCAATAGAGGAAAGTAAGAGTAGCACTTACACCCCACAGGATCCTTTTGCCTCATTCGGTTTTAGTGCCAATCCCTTTCTCGAAACAGATATAGACCAGTTACAAAAAGAGAAATGCATTGAATCTAGATTTCGAGTTGTTATCAAGTATTTTAACAAGGTTTACAATAGTTTCAAAGAAACACAAAATTCAAAGAAAACGGAGGATAGTATAATGGATGGAGTTCTTTTTGGTTCTCAACAATCGGGTATGAGTACCTTAATTTCACTAGCATACCAATATCTGATTAGAGTTCATGAAGATCTATCAAAAGCAGTTTATGCAGATGCTTATGATTTAGTAGAATTTGAAGATAATCTGTACTCAATTGCTAAGACTTTCCAGAATTTCAGAAATTATATTGGGAGACAGAATGTTGAAGGAGATGCTGTTCCACTTCTTATAATAGATCATGCCGATTTTTTAGTTGAATTCTTTGAAGATTTCAGGTATAGTATTGAAAGAGATTTCCAGAATGTACCGATTGTTTTCATTTTTTCACAATCAGGGTGGATTAGATTAAAAAACGAACTTGCTTTTTCCGATTATGATCTAATTAATCACATGGTTCCAAGCCAGAAGATTAGTCCTTTGAATGATGACGAAATACTCGAAATACTGATCTTAAAACTATCAAAAAATGATGAGATACAGAATCCATTCTCATTTAATATCCTCAAGGCAATTTCTAAAAATGCAAGTGGAAGTTTAATTAATGCAATTAAAATTTGTTCCAGAGTTTGTGAAGAATGTTTTTACAACGGTTTAGATACAGCTTCAGTTTCTTTAGTAAATGATAGTACATCTTCTCTTGGTATTGATGTAAATAGAGAATTTTACGATCTTGTAACATTGAATGACAATACACAGACATTTATTTTATCTTTAATTTCGATGAAATCTACTGCTTATGACTTTGGTATCACTTATGATGACATTGTAAATAATCTTGGTATTCAAAAAACATCTGCTTCACACCATTTGAAACAGCTTCAGGAAAAACGCTATGTACTCAAGAGAACGGTAAATAGGAAGGCGTTTTACAGATTAAGAGATGAATTAAAAACGTTAGCTGACACATATTTGATGAAAAGCTTTGAACAAAAAGAGACACATGTTCGCTTGGAAAGTATTTCTGATTTAGTTTAACTAGGTAATTGTAAAAACTAAATCAGCGGTCTTTTTTAATGCCACACTAAAACCTGGTTCAAAACCAATAACAACTGTTTCTATACCTTTTTCTTTTATTTTCAGCAAAATTGGTGAGACTTTTGCATGTCTAGAAGCTATAACTACTACATCAGGTTTTATGCCTTTGTCAATTGCTTTTATTATCTCAACTGCCATAAGAATGTAGGTGTCATGAGGACTTACAATTGGTTCATAACCACTATTAGTAATTGCTTGTATTAGACTATCAGTTGCGTACTCATTAAGTAAAACTTTTCTAACAACTGTGGTACCCATATCCTTAACTCTTTCATCAATTTCTTCCAGTTTTATATTTCTGTTCTTGATTTTTCTAAGAAAATTTGGTCCATCAACAAAAACAGCTATTTTTTTCTCACTCGAGATTCTCAGTCTTAAATTTTGTATGTAAGAACTACTTATGATTCTTTTTGTAATTCGTTCAATTAACTTCTGCTCTTCAACTGTTTCTTCATCTATTTCGGCCATTACTATCACAATAAAAGAATAAAAGAAAGAAAAACTAATCTTATCAAGCGTCTTCTTCTTTTTCCTCTTCATAAGAAAGAGGAGGAGTCAAAAGCGCTGTTGATTCAATGAAGGTCTTTCCTGATTCAATGTTTTGTTTAATATAACCAAAGTAATCTAATTCAAACACATATTTTGATGCAACTTCATCTGGAACATTTAGCATTTTTGATAATTCTTCTTTAGCTAGAGGTCGTTGGAAATCATTCAATAAGTATAGAATACGGTATTTTGGATCAGTATTCAAGAATGCTTCTACAGATTTCAAGGATTTACTTAATGTGTCTATCTTCTTCTTGAATCGTTGAATATCCAACTCATATTGATATTTTTCCTCTGAGGAAATTGTTCCTTGCTTTTCCATTTTTTCAAGAGTGCCTTTGGTTGATGTTAGCTCTTTGTGTGTTTCATCAAGCCTTGCTTTCAAATCTTCTATGGTATCTTGTTTTTCCAAGATTTCTTCCTCAACTTTTTCTCGTTCGACAACAGATTTATCAGCTAATTCACGTAATTCTTTTAATTCAGCTTCTTTTTCAGCAAATTGTAAAATCATTTCGTCAGCTTGATTTTGGAGGTTATGCAATTCTTGTTCTTTTGAACTAATATCTTGTTGGAGATCTACCATTGTTTCAGCTAATCTTTCCATATCAGAGTCTTTCTGGTGTAATTGTTGTTTCAGTTCAGATACTTGTTCAGTGTCTTCAGCTTTTCCAGCAGCTTGATCTTGAAGCTCTTGAAGCTGTTTTTTCAAAGTATCAATTTGTGATGATTTTTGTTGTATATCGATTTTTTGATTACGAACAGTATCTTCGTGTTCAGCAATTTGGTTTCTTAAATTGAAGATTGTTTGTCTAGCGTTGTCTAACTGTTTTTGTAAATCTTCAAATAAATGATCTTCTTTAGACATTGCTTCTGAGGACATAGATCTAAATCTTACTTCCATCTCTTCAACGTGTTTACTCATGGCATCTCTTTCAATTTTCAATCTATTAAATTCAGATTGAAGATTGTTTTTCTCAAGACTTAGTTGGTGGATAGTCCTATCTTTATCCATTATTATTTGATCTCTTGCTTCAATAATAGTAGAATCTACACCTACTGTTGTAGCCTTTTCAGATAATTCTCCTATTGCTTGATCCTTGCTCTTAAGTACAGACTGTAGATCAGTAAGTTCATTCTGTAATGAAATTGTTTCTGCTTTAAGATTACCAATTAAATCATTTAACTCATCAATTTTTAGAGCATCGTCTTGGATTTTAGTTTCAAGCCCTGGGATTTTTGCTACTTCAATTCTTAGTTTTTCAAGTTCATCAAGCATTTCTTGTGTAATGAGTTTACCATCAATGTAACCTTGTTCAATACCTTGTCTTATTTTAGATGTACTCTCTGTCACAATCATTAGGTGAATATCTCTCAAAAGGCTAACGTAGCTATCTTTGAAGTTGCGGATTATATTATCAACTTCAGAAACAGAGTACTGAGCTTTTCCTGGAGCTAATGAATTACTTTTAATTTCTTCAGCTCTAGCTTTTGCTTGTTCCTCTGACGTTGTTCGTATAACTCTCATTTCGCCTAGAAACTTCTTTACTAAAGAGCGTACAATATTAAAGGGACTTTCAGTTTCTACTGCCATTTAATTCAGCTCAAAGCTTTTCTTATAGTTGATATTTAGAGTTTTGAATATAAGAGTTTTTTCAGATATGCAGTTAAAAACAGAGAAATTAAAAATACATTTAGTCTATTTTCATAACTAAATAAAATAGATTAAAGCGAAATTCATCGATTTCATGTAAAAAACCTGAAAGCTGAGAAAAAGCCACTATAGGAACATTTTGATAGAATTGAATATCATGATTTCTCCAAGAGATCAATAAAGGATACAAATAAATTTGTCTTTTTATTGGAAGGTTTAGTTTAGAAACAAGTTCATCATATAATATTGGAAACATGTCTAGTAATACTTCTGCTCTTTCTTTTTGTTTTATTGCTGCCGTTTTCATTATTGATGAGGACGGATTCTTATAATGTTTGCAATCAATGATGAATAGATAGGGAAATTTGAATGCTAGCACATCAATTTCGTAATTAGTGAACTCGTCTTTAAAGCGAAAATTTTGTAGAATGGTAAAACCTAATTTATCGAAGATGGAAGAGATAATTATTTCAAATCCTTTCCAATCTAAATAAGCAAAAATAGAACTGATATCGGTTCCTTTCTCAACAAGTTTCAACATAATTTCACCTTTAAGATGATCTGAAAATTCAGTTTTATCAAAAAAACTGGTTATATCGTAACCAAGAGAGGAGAAAATATTACCACATTTTTGTTTAGTTGTAGAATCGAGCTTATCTATAGCGATTTCCTTTGTTGAAAAAATATGACTAAGAATTACACGGCTAGCTTCGTCTAATTTCACAAATAGAAAAAGAGGATTGGAATTTTTAAAGTTCTGGTTGAACTAGTCGTCTTTAGCAGATTTAACACGTTGAATAACAATTTCTCTAGTAAGTTGCTCTATTGGCTGCGCAACTTTTTGAACACTTAGGGGTCTAGCACCTCTCTTGAGTCTTCCATATTCATCTAACTTTGATTTGATATCTGGACTTCTTAGAAGAGTCATTAATTCATTTCTTGCTTGAAGACAAGAAGTTTCAACAACTCTCATGTAAGCTTCACCTTTATTATTTGATAATTTCTTTTCAATAAGTAAATCAAGAAACTTCTCTGTAGGAACTCTCTCTTCAACAGGTAAATCAATTTTATTGAGAACTATAAGAAATGGTAATGATTTTCCTAAAGTATCTCCTTTGAGAGAGATTAATTCTACCAAACTCTCAACATTATCTTCCCACATATTTTTACTTGGATCAAACATAAAGATCAATCCATCAGCACCTTCAAGTACTACCTTTCTTTGAATATAGTGTCTTTTTTGCCCTGCTACGGTCCAAACTTGATAACGTAGCTTAGGAACACTTACTCCTTGACCTTTAGGCAGTTCAAAAGTACTTTGATCATAAAAGATTGTTCTACCACTTGGGTCATCAATTTTTTTAAGCGATGAATAAATTGTTTCAGGATCTTCGACCTTTCTAAGAACATTATATACAGTTAACATTGAAGTTTTACCTGATAAGGAAGGTCCATATATTACGAGTTTTAAATATGGAACACCTGAACCATCAACTTTGAAGATATCCTTTATAGTTAATTTGCCTGACATATGTAATTGGCCGCCAAGAGTTTGTTTAATAAGATTTTTTTGTGAAATTATAAAATCTTTTTCTTTGTAGTATATGTTTTTATTGTTATGAAAATCTATTAAACTTTACTATGGTCTCAGCTTAATAATATTTTCAGATAGGAATTATCAAAGTGCTTGATTATGTTCGTCATAAAGGCTTTTTTCATCTCTATGTAAGGAAACAGCTAATTCAGCAACTATTCCATCTAGAAAAGCTAAAGCAGCTTGCTCGAAAGCAGTTCCTTCAGGAGCTAAAGTACTATCTAAACCCTGATCTCGTCTTTCCAGATCTGATTTTGTTCGTCCTTTCAGCTTCACAGTTACATCGCCTAATCTTCCAATCACACTATTGGGAAAACTAGTGATAACGATAACATATGGATTATATACAAGATAAGTCTCCAGCATAGCTTTTACAATTGGTGTTGTTCCAGAACCACTGATAACTGTGATTGTATCATCTTCTCTTAATCGTGGAACTGATCTAGTATTTGTTATAAAACGACACTCTACACCAAAGTGCTCTAAACGAGTCTGAAACATTTGACCGATCATTGCACTTCTACCGCTTGCTAGAATATAGACACGCTTTTTGGTTTGAATATCTAACATTAGTCTATCTCTCACTTGCTGGACAAATTCATAATGTTCAGTCATGTGTTTGATGTTTTCATTTAAATTGCTAGCCATTAATTCCATTGATAAAATAATTACAGGTTTGTCAGCAGAATCAGCTAGATTTTTTATGCTTTCATCTTTAACAATCTTCTCTTTATCTATTTCGCTTTCCTTTGACATTTTCTCACTTAGAAAGTTTAAAACGAAGTTTATAGAAAGTGCGTTTTATAAGCTCTTTCACTTCATTCAAATACATCTTATCTAATATGTTTTTAAAATTCTCGATGATAGAAATCTAGAAGGACCAATTTTAGAAAAAAGTTTATTTAAGTCGACTAAATCTCAAACAATTGGAAATTAGAAATAAAGATATAAATATAAAGTGCAGATTATGTAATGTTGAGGATAGTGAAATTCTGGGACACCTTGTTAAAGAAACCAAAAATCATAGCAATCTGTATTCTTCTGTTTTGGTCTCTAGTTGTCTCAATAAATATTGGAAAGATTTTGAATGTATCTGATTATGTTGAAGAAGAAGGATCAAATCTTTCTACTTCAAGACCTTCAGAATCTTCTATCGGAACAGAGATATTGTCAACTTTCAGCGAAGTGAACAGTTCATTTCAAATTTTAATCTTTAATCCTAATGGAAGCGTTTTAACAGAGGAAATACATTCTATCATTTCTAGTTTAGTTTACAATATCTCACATAATCCTAATATTGGTCCTTTTCTTTCTCCGAGTCAACCTTACTCATCGATATTTGATGATGCTGATAATTTACTTAGATCGATTTTAAACCTACAATGGTTTGCAACACAGATGGCATTTTCTTCAATACATTTTGTCTGGGGAGGATTAGAGCATTTTTGTAATATTTGGTATGTGCAATATAATGCTTCAAACGATATTGAATTCTCCACTGAAATTGCCAATACTTTAACGAAAAATTATGT